>JBJMQN010000028.1:0-5324 GCA_045802665.1 Myxococcaceae bacterium
CGACGGGAACAGGTTTGGCAGAAAGTTCCCGATCCCGGTGAGGGCGAAGACGCCGACGGCGGACGCTCGCCAGGGTTGAGGCGCGAGCGCGGTCACCGCTGCCATCAGCATCGGATAGATGGCGAGCTCCCCGAGGGCGGTCAGTGCGTGCGTGCCCATGGCAGCCCCCATTCCGATGCCCTCCTCCCCGTTTGGAAAAACGGTTGAGAGCACCACCGACACCGCGATCAACGCGCCGCCAATCGCGAGCGATGTGCCGACGTGCTCTGAGTACGAGCTGAGCGTGCCGCCCGACCAGAACACCGCGGCGATGACCCCGGCGATCAGCACGACCACCGGGCCCACGGAGTACACCAGCGTGAGCATCGTCGCCGTGGACAGCGAGCTCGAGCCGACACGCGGGTGCGCGCCCGCGAGCGCACCGGCGAACGCGATGTCGAGGCACAGCGCGACGCCGGCGAGAATGGCGAGCGCGACGAGCTCCGGCCCGAAGACGGAGGGCAGCGTGGGACCGGAGGCCTCAGCAGCCGGCGGCTCCGGAACCGCGAGGAGCAGGACGAAGGCGGCGATCGCCGGGAGCGCAACGAACACGAAGCCGAACGCGGTGCCGAAGCTGGAGATGATGATCCCTGAGACCAGGTTCACCGCCATGGGGCCGAGCTCGCCCGCGATGAACAGCACGACGAACCCCGCGAGGCGCGTGGGCGCAAGCTTCGGGTAGGCCTCGCCGAGATAAACGTAGAGCGGGTAGCGGAAGCAGCCCATCCCGAGGGCTAGCACCGCGCCGCCCGCCATGAGGAACGGCACCTGCTTCACGATGCAGAGGACGATGCCCACCGCCACGGTCGCGCTGCCGAGGAGGAGCATGCGGCGGATCCCGAGCCACTTGTCCGCGACCAGCCCCGCGACGGGAACGATGAGCAGGGCCAGCAGCCACATGAAGCGGATGCTCTGAAACACGGGAGAACCGAACCCGACGTCGCCGCCTGCCTCGTAGGCTGCTCGCGTCAGGACGCTGTGAGCGCCGTAGTACGCAGCGCTCACGAGCAGCATCGCGCCCGCCGCGGTCCACAGCCTCCTCGGATGACCGCCTTCGACCATGAAACGTCCCCTCTCCGGGGCCGGTTCTTATCTCAGCCCCCGGACCCAGGGGACGCCGACGAGGCTGCCTGCGGCAGCATCGATTGGGCTCCGCCCCCTTCGCTTGAGGCGAGGGGGGCGCGCGTGGTTTAAGCCCACCCCCTCATGGCTACGAACGCTGCGCCGAACCTCGATCCCCGCGAAGTCCCCGCGGGCGGTCCGTCCGTCACGGGTGCCACGCCGAACTCGCCCCCTCAGAAGGGCCATCCGCCTGGGCTCTACTTCCTCTTCGCGACGGAGATGTGGGAGCGCTTCTCGTACTACGGCATGCGGGCGCTGCTGGTGCTGTACCTCATCAGCTACCTGCAATTTCAGCCAAGCAAGGCCTCCGAGGTCTACAAGTGGTACACGTCGCTGGTCTACCTGGCGCCGCTGTTCGGCGGGTTCCTCGCTGACCGGTTCCTGGGGCTCCGCAAGTCGATCATGATCGGCGCGGTGCTGATGGCCATCGGGCACTTCCTGATGGCGTTCGAGCCGCTCGCGTTTCTGTATTCGGCGCTCGGGTTCCTGATCGTCGGCAACGGCTTCTTCAAGCCGAACATCTCGACGATGGTGGGCAAGATGTACAAGGCCGGTGACGCGCGCCGCGACGGTGCGTTCACGATCTTCTACATGGGGATCAACATCGGCGCGTTCCTGTCGCCATTGGTGTGCGGGCAGTGGCTGCGCCAGACGTACGGCTTCCACGCGGGGTTCGCGGCGGCGGGCGTGGGCATGGTGCTCGGCCTCGTGGTCTTCATCGTCGGCCAGAAGTGGATCCTGAAGGCGGTCAACGACGCGGGGAACAGCGACGCGGCGGCGAAGCCGACTCAGGCGGACATCGTCAATGTGGCCCCGGAGCCTTCGGAGCAGCAGCCGGGGGCGGGCGGTATCTCCGGCATCATCTCGCGCGTGTTCCCGTGGCTGATGATCGCGCTCGCGGTGATCGTCCCCACGCTCAGCATCATCAGCGCGGCGAGGGACGCGTCCACGTTGCTCGACGGGCTGCGCGCGGCGGGTAAGCCGGCCGGCTTTGGTGACGTGATCGGCGTCTGGGTCAACACGATCATGCCGATCGCGTTCTCCGGCATCGCGGCGTGGATGGGCTTCACGCTGCTCAAGATCAAAGGCGCCTCGCGCGATAAGTCGTCGGTCATCTTCATCGTCTTCATCTTCGCCGTGCTGTTCTGGATGGCGTTCGAACAGGCCGGCAACTCGCTGAACATCTGGGCCGAGTTCAACACCAACCGGAAGCTCGGCGGCGTGAAGCTGGGCGCGGAGACGTACCAGTCCTTCAACGCGATCTTCATCGTCATGCTCGCGCCGGTGTTCGCGATGATGTGGACCGCGCTGGCCCGGCGAGGCAAGGAAGTCCCCACCGCGCTGAAGATGTTCCTCGCGATGGTGTTCACGGTGCTCTCCTTCGGCGCGATGGTCGCCGCGGGCGCGTCGGAGAACGGGACGATCACGCGCGTGCCGCTCGCGGAGATGCCGTCGCAGATCACGCTGGAGAAGGCCGAGGGCGAGCAGGTCAAAGGCGTGCCCGGCGACCTGTACGTGCTCAAGGTCCCGAACCTCGAGGAAGGCCAGCCGCCGGTCACCGTCCACGCGGGCCGCATGTTCTACGACAAGGCGACCCACGAGCTCGTCGTGCGCGGCGCCCTGCCCCCGTTCGCGGCGATGGACGCGCTGCGGCCAACGGTGGACGCTGCGTACTTGAAGTCGGTGAACGCGCTCGAGAAGGGCGTGAAGTACGCGAGCAAGGAGAAGCCGGTCACGATGAAGATCGGGCCGCTCCCGCAGGGCTACGCGCTGCCGAAGATCGAAGATCTCCCGGTCTCGAACTTCGATCCCGCGACCGGCGACATCACGCTCACCGGCTCGATCAACGCGGTCGCGAAGGCGAAGCTCGTCGGCGCGGGCGCGGGTCCGGAGTGGCGCGCGGCCGTCGAGACGATGGCGGAGAAGGCGGACATCGCGCGAGTGACCGGCTGGTGGCTGGTGCTCAACTACCTCCTCGCGACGTTGGGTGAGCTGTGCCTGTCGCCCGTGGGTCTGTCGATGGTCACCAAGCTCGCGCCGGCGCGTTACGCCTCGCTGTTCATGGGCGTGTGGCTGCTCGCGTCGTCCGTCGCGCAGTACGTGGGCGGAAGCCTCGGCGAGATGTGGGGCACCGTCGCGCCGACGAACTTCTTCGTGATCTTCGTCGTGACCTCGCTCATCGGCGCGGCTGTGCTGCTACCGCTGATCATCCCGCTCAAGAAGTTGATGCACGAGGTGAAGTAGGCCCGGCCTCGGGGGTGCTGAGATCTGGCGTCGTTTTTCGCGCGCGCGAATCGCGAAAAGCGACGCGGAACCTCAGCACCTCTCAGATGCGCGGCGCGATTCCGTTCGCGATGATGGGCACTAAGCCGTCTGCTTCTGCCGCCCGCCCTTCTTCCTCGGCGGGGCCAGATGCGGCGCGGAGCCGAGCAGCCGTTCGTAGATCTCCGGCGCGTTGAAGTTCACGACGACGCCCGGGTCGCGGACCTTCACGCGTTCAATCTTCAGCTCCTTCTGCGCGGCCTCGAGGTGCGGCACGTTCTTCATGCCGACGACCTTTTTCGCCGCGTTGGCGGAGAGCACCAGCGGGTGGCCTGTCGCGCTTTCGAACTCCGGCACGGCGCCGTCGCTGGTGAAGTTGGCCTTCACGAGCGCTGCGAACGTGGAGGCTCGCACCGCGGGCATGTCCACTGGGTGCACGAGCACGCGATCACAGCCGTCTTCCAACACCGACCGAAGACCCAGGAGCACGGAGGAGAACTGGCCGCCCTTCTCCCACTCGTCGTTCACCACGAAGTCGAGCTCCGGGTGTCGGGCTCGAATCGCTTCGGACTCGTAGCCGAGGACGACCTTCACGTCCGCCCCGCCCTTTCGGATGGCGGCAGCGACGATGTCGAGGAAGCTCTTGCCCGAGTCGTATTCGAGCAGCGCCTTGGGATGTCCAATGCGCCCGCCTCTACCGGCTGCGAGAACGAGGCCGACTGCGCGCTGGGGGCTCATAGAAGTTCTCCTTTGACTGCTCGGAGACCAGGCGTCTGGCGCATGGTCGTCTCCACGGTTAAACAAGAACGCAGGAGATCGTCATGGCAGAGGTAGCTCTACGGGTCGACCTCGTTTCGGAGATCGAACGGCTGAAGCGTTCAATGAACGCCGTCATCCTCGCCCACTACTACCAGTACGGTGACATTCAGGACGTCGCGGACCACGTCGGCGACAGCCTCGCGCTCGCGCAGGCCGCCGCGAAGACGAAGGCGGACGTGATCGTGTTCTGCGGCGTTCACTTCATGGCCGAGACCGCGAAGATCCTGAACCCGGACAAGCTGGTGCTGCTGCCGGATCTCAACGCCGGCTGCTCGCTCTCGGATCGCTGCCCGCCCGCTCCGTTCAAGGCGTTCGTGGAGAAGCACCCGGGCGCGTTCGTCGTCAGCTACGTGAACAGCTCCGCCGCCGTGAAGGCGATGTCGGATGTGATCGTGACGTCGTCGAACGCGCCGAAGATCGTGGAGAAGGCGCCCAAGGACCGGCCCATCATCTTCGGGCCCGATCAGCACCTCGGCCGCTGGGTGCAGAAGCAGACCGGGCGCGAAATGATCCTCTGGCCGGGCAGCTGCATCGTGCACGAGCAGTTCTCCGAGAAGCGCATCGTGCAGCTGAAAGTCGAGCACGACGACGCCGAGATCGTGGCTCACCCCGAATGCGAGGAGGTCGTCCTCCGTCACGCGGACTACATCGGAAGCACGAAGGGGATCCTCGACTACGTCATCAAGAGCCCGAAGAAGAAGTTCATCGTGGCGACCGAGGTGGGGATCATCCACCAGATGCAGAAGCTCGCGCCGGACAAGGAGTACATCCCCGCGCCGCCGGACAACGGCTGCTCCTGCAACGAGTGTCCGTACATGAAGATGAACACGCTGGAGAAGCTGTACCTCTGCATGCGTGACAAGAAGCCGAAGCTGGAGCTGCCGCCCGGGCTCGCCGAGGCCGCGAAGGCGCCGCTGGAGCTCATGCTGCAGTGGAGTTGATGGCGGTGGAGTTGATGGCAGCGAACGCTGCGCAGCCTTTCGTCTTGCATCGGTTTCCGTTCGCTGCCATTTCCGTCGCCCGTGGGCTTTCGTTTCTTCGCAGTCCCTGGGCATCGCGTCGCCGCTCCCGAAGGGGGATAC
>JBJMQN010000521.1:0-10537 GCA_045802665.1 Myxococcaceae bacterium
GAAGGGCTCGGGCCAGCGGGTGAGCTACCTGGTCTCTGTGCGCCGCCAGGACCCGAATGAGGTGATCAACGAGATCCGCAAGCTGCTCGGCGACATCGAAGGCGTCACCGTGAGGCAGGTGGGCGATCGCATCTACCTCGACGGCCAGGCCTACACCACCCAGGACGCCGACCGCATCGACCAGGTGGTGGCGCTCTACCCGAACGTGAAGAGCTTCGTGAAGATCGCCCCCAACGCGAAGAAGCTCGTCGCCCAGAACCTGAACGCCCAGTTCCAGAAGGCCGGCCTCAAGAACGTGCAGGCCAACGTGGTCGGCAACTCGATCTTCCTCGAGGGCTCGGTCGAGTCGCAGGACGACCTGAAGAAGGCGGACCTGATCACCAAGGCGATTGGCGAGAAGGTCGAGAACCTGCTCGTGGTCGGCATCAAGCGGATGTTCCTCTCCGAGGTGCAGTTCGTCGAAATCCGACGCGACTCGAAGGACCGCTACGGCATCAAGTACCCGACCGACATCGCCGGCACCGCCGCGGCGGGCATGACCTTCACCCGCGACCTGATCCCCACCGGCCCGTGGACGGGCACCTTACAGTCCGCGTTCACCGGCAGCTCGGCGTTCTCGGTCGGCTTCCAGACCAACGACGGTTAAGGCCGGCTCCTCGCGCAGCCGACCCTGGTGTGCGCCAGCGGCGAGAAGGCGGAGTTCCTCGCCGGCGGTGAGGTGCCTATTCCTTTGATCACCAACAATCAGGCCACGGTGGAGTACAAGCCCTACGGCGTGATCCTGAACCTCCGCCCGACCGCCGATCGCAACGGCAACATCCAGACCGAGATCGAGGCCGAGACGAGCGAGATCGACACCTCGGTGGCGGTGACCATCGGCGGGTCGATCGCGGTGCCCGGCTTCCGTACCCGCAAGGTGAAGACCAACGTCACCGTGCGCCACGGTGAGACGATCGTGCTCTCCGGCGTGTTCAGCCACGACGAGCAGAAGGCGGTCAGCAAGCTGCCCGGCCTCGGTCACATCCCGATCATCGGCGAGCTGTTCAAGAACCGGGCGTTCGACTCCACCAAGCGCGAGCTCGTCATCTTCGTGACCCCGCGCATCGTGAACCCGGACTCAGACAAGATCCGGACGATCATCGAAGACGTGAAGACCCGGTACAAGCAGGCGCGCGGCGAGGTCACCTTCTCGATCTTCGACTGACGCGGTCACCCTGAGTTTTCGCGACCACGGCCCCATTCGCCTGCCTGGCGAGTGGGGCTTCGTCGTTTGGCTGCCTGCCCAGCGGCCGCGCGGAACCCTTTTCCCATCCTTGGGACCGAGTGAAATCTCGAATAGTCTCCGGCCCCATGTTCGTCATCACGGTCGCTGAGAAGACGGGTGGCTCCGAGCAGCTCGAGTTCGAGAAGAACGAAGTGACTCTGGGCCGGCTCTCGGGCAACGACATCGTCCTCGCGAAGGGCAACGTCTCGAAGTACCACTCGCGGATCGTCCTCAAGGACGGCAAGTTCATCATCGTCGACATGAAGTCGACGAACGGCACCTACGTGAACGGCAAGAAGATCGCCGCGCCGCAGGTGATCAAGCCGTCCGACAAGATCTACATCGGCGACTACATCATCAACGTCGAGCCGCTCGCCAACGAGACGCGCAACGCGCCCCCGGAAGAGGAGTACGAGGACGCGGAGGCTGCGGAGGCCGAGGGCGGCGGCGAAGAGGGCGAGTACCAGGAAGAGGAGCAGTACGAGGAAGAGCAGCAGCAGGAGGAGGAGGAGGCGCCGGAGGAGACGCGCCTTCCCGAGAAGTCAGACGCCTCCCGCATGCCGGCCTCGCTCGCGTCCGCGCTCGCGAAGAAGAACAAGAACAAGGTCGATCCGAAGCTGGAGCGCTACAGCCGCCTCCAGAAGGACATCCATGACCGGCTGATCGAGTACCTCGATCTGCGCCGCATGGACATGGACCGGCTCGGTGACGAAGAGCTCTGGCGCCGCACCGAGAAGGCGATCAACGACATCCTCGATCAGATGGAGAACGACGGGGAGCTGCCCGCCGAGTTCTCGCGCGAGGAGATCCTCACCGACGTTCTGAACGAAGCGCTGGGCCTCGGGCCGCTGGAGGCGTTCCTGGCCTCGGAGGAGATCTCCGAGATCATGGTGAACCACGCCAACCAGATCTACATCGAGCGCAAGGGCAAGATTCAGCTCTCCGACAAGACCTTCAGCTCGAACCAGGCGGTGCTCGGCGTCATCGAACGCATCGTGGCGCCCATCGGCCGCCGCATCGACGAATCTTCGCCGCTGGTGGACGCGCGCCTGAAAGACGGCTCACGCGTCAACGCGATCATCCCGCCGCTCGCGCTCAAGGGCCCGTGCATCACGATCCGTAAGTTCAAGAAGGACGCGCTCAAGATCCACGATCTGGTGAAGTTCAAGACGCTCACCGCGCAGATGGCTGAGTTCCTCGAGATGTGCGTCAAGGCGCACAAGAACCTGATCATCTCGGGCGGCACCGGCTCCGGGAAGACGACGACGCTGAACATCATCTCCAGCTTCATCCCGGAGGACGAACGCATCGTCACCGTGGAGGACGCCGCGGAGCTGCAGCTGCCGCAGGAGCACTGGGTGCAGCTCGAGTCCCGTCCGCCCAACCTCGAAGGCAAGGGCGCGATCACGATTCGCGACCTGGTGAAGAACTGCCTGCGTATGCGTCCGGACCGGATCGTCGTCGGAGAGTGCCGCGCCGGCGAGACGCTGGACATGCTCCAGGCGATGAACACCGGCCACGACGGCTCGCTCACCACGCTCCACGCCAACACGCCGCGCGACGCGATCGCCCGGCTCGAGACGATGGTGCTGATGTCCGGCATGGAGCTGCCGGTGAAGGCGATTCGCGAGCAGATCGCGTCCGCCGTTCACATGATCGTGCAGCAGACGCGCTTCTCCGACGGATCGCGCAAGATCTGCTACATCACCGAGCTGTCCGGCATGGAGGTCGACATCGTGACCCTCCAGGACATCTTCTATTACAAGCAGGAAGGCTTCACGGAGGACGGCAAGGTTCGCGGCCGCTTCGTGGCGTCAGGCTTCGTGCCGAAGTTCTACGACGAGCTTCAGCGGCGCGGCATCCCCGTCAACATGAGCATTTTCCGCGAGGAGTAGCCGTTGGCCACGCTGGTCGTACGACATCCGGATGGCACGCAGACCGAGCATGAGCTCGCAGGACAGCTCACGATCGGCCGGCAGGAGGGCAACGACCTCGTGCTCTCCGAGGGCGGCGTCTCGCGCAAGCACGCCACGATCTCCGCCGAGGGCGCGGACGTGGCCGTGGAGGATCATGGCTCGGCGAACGGCACGTTCGTCGACGGCGAGAAGATCTCCGGCAAGGTCAAGGTCGGTCCGCGCGCGGCAATCGTGATCGGCGACTACGAGCTCACGCTCAAGTCCGGCGCGGTGAAGAAGCCGGGCAGCGGCAGTAAGCCCAAGGTCGGTGGCGCGGCGGCGAATCCGCCTCCGAAAGACGCCCCGGCCGGCGGCCCCCGAGCGACGCAGGCGCGCCCCGCGGTTGCTCCTCCGCGAGCGACGAAGATGGTCCCGGCGCAGAAGCCGGGCGGAGCCATGCTCGCGAAGAAGGCGGGCGCGGCCCCGGCTGCTCCGGCGAAGCCCGCGGGAGGGGCGCCTCAGGGCGCTCACCTGCGCGGCATCACCGGCCCCTGGGCGAACAAGATCTATCCCGTCCGCGGCAAGATCCTGGTGGGGCGCGTGCCCGGCGTGAACGTGCTCGTCGAGGACGACTCGGTGAGCCGCCGCCACGCGGAGCTCGAGAAGACCGCCGAGGGCGTCATCGTGCGCGATCTCGGCAGCGCGAACGGCACGCTGCTCAACGGGACGACGCTCGCGCCTGAAGAGGCGGTGGTGCTGCAGCAGGGCGACATCCTGCAGTTCGGCGTGATCGAGATGTCGTTCGAGCCTGGCGAGGCCGAGGTCCTGAACGTGCCCACGCGGCGCGGCGCAGGCGGCGCTCCTCCGAGCCGTTCCGGACGCGGTGGCGCACCTGCGGCAGGTGGCGGCGGCGGTGGTGGCGGCGGGCTCGCGGCGCTGCTCGCGGATCCGCAGAAGAAGAAGCTCGTGATGATCGCCGGCGGCGCGCTGGTGCTGCTGATCGCAGGCGGCGGCATCGTCAAGGCGATGAGCCACCCGACCGAAGAGCAGGTGGTGGACAACGGCGGGGGGCCGGGCGGCGGCGTGATGGACGTGGATCCACAGGCGGAGCTGAACCAGCTCGTCTCGGAGTGCCGCACCTATTCGTCCACCGAGCTCGGCACCGATCCGGACTGGGTTCGAGCCGAGAAGGCCTGCAACAAGGCGCTGAAATTGGAGCCCATCCATCCCGAGGCGACCGCGCTCAAGCGCAAGATCGCCGTCGAGAAGGACGCGTGGGAGTTCTACAAGGCGGCGGAGAAGCTCTCGCGCGTGCAGCGCGACGAAGAGGCGCTGGACCAGTACGCGAAGATCCCCGAGGAGAGCGCGTACTACCGGAAGGCCCGTCCGCGCGTGCGCGAGACCGTGGTCGCGGTGAAGAAGCGCGTGGGCGAGGACTGCGACAAGAACGTGCGCGATCGCTACTACTCGACGGCGCTGCCGCGCTGCGAGAAGTACATGCAGATCGCCTGCTGCGACATGACGCCGGAGCAGCTGACGCCTCCGCCGGGCATGAAGATCGTGACGGACCGGCCGCGCAAGAACGAGTGGAAGCCGGACGACAAGACGCCTGAAGGCAAGATGTACGTCCGCTACCTGATGGCGAAGCAGAAGTCGCCGGACTTCCAGGGCGCGCTGGAGCCGTTCGTGTGCCCGAACACGCGCGTGTTCTGCAGCATCGAGGTCTCCGGTCCGGATCCGAGGAAGGAAGTCGCCGAGGCATTCAAGTCGCGCTACCCCGACCCCAAGCTCCAGACGGCGATGATGGCGTACTACGAGGGCCGCGAGCTCGAGACTCAGACGAACCTCGCTCAGCTCCGCGAGAACCGCGACAAGGCGCAGCTGCACGCGGTCGTGGATCAGCTGAAGAACGACACCGCGTCGGTGGCGCAGTTCTACAAGCTCGGCGAGTCCCTCATTCAGGCCGACAAAGCGCTCGACGCGGATGAGCCGTTCCACGAGGCGCTCACCACGGACGAACGCCTGATGAAGGAGCTCACCGAGAAGCGCCCGTCCTTCTACCGGAAGAGCATCAACGCGGACATGGCCCGCGCCTGCTACACGGAAGGCAAGAAGTGGGCGGACCGCAAGGACTTCAAGAAGGCGTGCAGCGCCTGGAAGATCGGCTACCGGTACTCGCGCGCGGATGCGGATCTGCTTCGCGCGCTGGGGAATGCGTGCTCGAACCAGGCCGCGGAGATGATCAAGGCCGCGGACAGCTGTGAGGCGCTGACGGCGGCCGCGGATCTCGCGGTGCCCGGCGATGGGAACGACAAGAAGATCGAGGCGGCTCGGGCGGAGCTGAAGTGCCCGGCGCCGACGGTGCAGGACACGCCCTAGTCGGTTCGGTCGACGCTTGAAGCAGCGGGGTGCGCGCGTTACACGCACTCGCATGGCTGACCGTCCGGTTCTCACCCTGATCGACGCCTCAGGGTTCATCTTCCGCGCGTACCACGCGATCCAGCACCTCTCGACGTCCAAGGGGGTGTCGACGAACGCGGTGTACGGCTTCACCCGGATGGTGCTGAAGACGCTGCGGGAGTTCAACCCGACGCACGTGGCGTTGGCGTTCGACAAGGAGTCCCGCAAGGGACGGCAGGCGATTGATCCGACGTACAAGGCGAACCGCGAAGGGCCGCCGCCGGATCTGATCCCGCAGTTCGCGCTGATCCGGCAGGTCGTCGAAGCGCTGAACCTTCCCGTCCTGGAGTTCGAGGGCTGGGAAGCGGACGACGTCGTCGGGACGATGGCGATGCGGGCCAAGGAGGCTGGCTTCGACGTCTTCGTGATCACGGGCGACAAGGACTTCGTTCAGCTCATCGACGATCACGTGAAGCTCTACGACCCCATGCAGGAGCGGCACATGGGGGAGAAGGAGGCGGTGGAGAAGTACGGCGTGCAGCCCAATCAGATGCGCGACTACCTGGCGCTGGTGGGCGACGCGATCGACAACGTCGCGAAGGTGCCCGGCATCGGCCCGAAGACGGCGGTGGAGCTGCTCGGGCAGTTCGGCAACGTGGAGAACCTGGTCAAGAACCTGGATCAGGTGAAGAAGCCGAAGGTGCGCGAGTCGCTCCAGACGCACCTGGAGCAGCTCCAGCGGGCGTTGCAGCTCGTCAGCTTCCGGCTGGATCTGCCCATCGAGGTGAGCATCGACGACCTCGCGCGCAGGCCGATTCACGAGGCGCAGGCGCGCGATCTTTTCAGCGAGCTCGAGTTCTTCAAGCTGCTCCAGGAGATGCCGCAGCAGGAGCCGACGCCGCTCGCGTCACAGACGGAAGTCGTGGGGGACCGCGCCGCTCTGGAGAAGCTCGCGGCGACGATTCGGGAGACGAAGAGCGTGGCGCTCATCCCCGCGTTCGAAGGCCTCCCGCACCAGTCGGAGCTCACCGGCATCGGCGTGGGCCTGCCGGACGGGAAGACGTTCTACATCCCGCTCGCGCACAGGTATCTCGGCGCGCCGACGAACATCCCGACGGCGGTGTTCCGCGAGGTCTTCGGGCCGGTGATGAGCGATCCGTCGATCAAGAAGGACGGGCACGATCTCAAGGCGCTGGCGCTGCTGCTCGACGGGATTGGCGTGCGGCTCGCCGGCGCGCACGGGGATGCGGAGCTGCTCAGCTACCTGTTGAACCCTTCGCGCCGCGAGCACGCGCTCATGGATCTCACCCGCGAACGGCTCCGCTGCGAGCTGCCGCCCATTCCCGGGGGGATCGTCCCGAAGAAGAAGGACGCACGGGTCTGGGAGGTTTCCGTGGAGCAGGCGGCGACGATCTTCGGCTCGTGCGCGGACGCGGCCCGGCGGCTGGCGCTCGAGCTGTGGCAGGAGCTGGAGCGGGTGGGGCTCGCGAAGCTGGCCGTGGAGGTGGAGCTGCCGCTGATTCCGATCCTCGGGCGGATGGAGCGGGCGGGGGTGAAGCTGGACAAGGCCACGCTCAAGGAGATCTCCGATCGCGTCGGGGCGCAGGCGGAGATTCAGCTCTCGGAGATCCACCGGCTGGCCGGCAAGGAGTTCAACGTGAACTCCAACCGCGAGCTGTGCGAGGTGCTGTTCACGGAGCTGAAG
This sequence comes from Myxococcaceae bacterium, assembly GCA_045802665.1. Taxonomy (GTDB): domain Bacteria; phylum Myxococcota; class Myxococcia; order Myxococcales; family Myxococcaceae; genus JBJMQN01. The sequence goes on from JBJMQN010000521.1 coordinate 7,265, forward strand.
CTCCCGGTGCTCAAGCGAGGCAAGACCGGGCCGTCCACGGACTCCGAGGTCCTCGAAAAGCTCGCCGAGCAGCACCCGATGCCGAAGGCGATCCTCGAGTACCGATCGCTCACCAAGCTGAAGAGCACCTACCTCGACACGCTGCCGGATCAGACGAGCAGGGACAGCCGCCTTCACACCACCTTCCACCAGGCGGCCGCCGCGACGGGGCGGCTGTCGTCCTCCGATCCCAATCTTCAGAACATCCCGATCCGCACCGAGATGGGCGCGGAGATCCGCAAAGCGTTCGTGGCGGAGGAGGGCCACGAGCTCATCTCCGCGGACTACAGCCAGATCGAGCTCCGGCTGCTCGCGCACGTCGCCGGCGACCCCGGCCTCATCGAGGCGTTCACGACCGATCAGGACGTCCACACCCGCACCGCCGCCGAGGTCTTCGGCGTGCCGCCATCCGAGGTGACGCGCGAGCAGCGCAGCGCCGCGAAGATGGTGAACTTCGGCATCGCGTACGGGCTGTCGCCGCATGGGCTGTCGGCTCGCCTGGGGATTCCGCGCGAAGAGGCGGCGTCGATCATCGACCGGTACTTCCAGCGCTATGGCGGCATCCGCAGCTACCTGGACGAGACGGTGGAGAAGGCGAAGAAGTTCGGCTTCGTGGAGACGCTCTTCGGGCGGCGCCGGTACATCCCGGACATCCAGTCGCGCAACAAGATGGCCGCGATGGCCGCCGAGCGCGCGGCGATCAACATGCCCATTCAGGGGACCGCCGCGGATCTCATCAAGATGGCGATGATCAAGGCGGACGAGCAGCTCGCGAAGGAGAAGCTCTCCGCGCGGATGCTGCTTCAGGTGCACGACGAGCTCTTGTTCGAGGCGCCTATGTCCGAGGTCGCTCGGGTCGTCGAGCTTGCGCGCGAGTGCATGAGCTCTGTTGCGAGCTTCAAGGTCCCGCTGAAAGTGGAAGTGGGACACGGGAAGAACTGGGCCGAGGCGCACTGAGATCCGCGCTAGAGTGCGCGCATGCACGACCGCGCGAAGTCCTCGGCCAAAGCGAACGCCACCGCGAGCCCGTCGGGACTGCTGACCGGCCTGTCCGGAAAGCTCTCCGAGCTGGAGCAGGCTGTCTCCCGTCAGGGTGAGCGGTTCGCGGCGGTGCTGGAGATCGGCACCATGGTGTCGTCCGCGACGTCGGTGGACGAGCTGCTCCGGGTGGTGATCGAACGGCTCACCGCGCTGCTGGGCGCGGAGGCGGCGACGCTGTTCATGCTGGACCAGAAGGGGGACGAGCTCTGGTCGCGCGTCCTCCGCGGCAGCTCGCTCAAGGAGATCCGCGTCCCGGCGAGCAAAGGAATCGTGGGCCACGTCGTCCAGACGGGCGCGTCGCTGGTAACCGGAGATGCGTACTCGGACGTGCGCTTCAACCCGGAGATCGACAAGCAGTCCGGCTTCCGCACGCGCTCCGTCGTCGCGGCGCCGCTGCGGCACGTTTCAGGGCGGATCCTCGGCTGCGTGGAGGTGCTCGACCGGAAGGTGAACGCGTTCACCACCGAGGACCGGGCGCTGGTGGAGGCCGTCGCCTCGCAGATCGCCGCGGTGCTCGAGAACGTGCTCTTGCTCGACGAGCTCCGCACGCAGAACGAGCAGCTCAAGCGCGCCAAGAGCGAGCTCTCCCAGGCCGTGCAGGATCTCGATCTGCTCTACGAAGTGGAGCGAGCGGTGTCCTCCGCGGAGAAGCAGGACGAGCTGCTCGATCGGATCCTGGAGAAGGTCACCTCCGTGATCGGCTGCACCGCTGGGTCCATCCTGCTCAGCAACGATGACGTGGACGCGTTGTTCTTCAGGAGCGCTCGCGGGGAGAAGTCCGAGACGCTGGTGTCGATGCAGCTCGAGACCGGGCGCGGCATCGCGGGGCACGTGGCGCAGACGGGCGAGACCATCCGCGTGCAGGACGCCGAGGATTCACCGCACTACGACAAGTCGGTGTCGAAGAAGCTGGGCGTTCCGGTGCGTGCGGTCCTCTGCGTGCCCATCCCGGGCGAGGACCGGAACCTCGGCGCGCTGGAGCTGCTCAACAAGCCCGGCGGCTTCAGCGAAGGCGACGAACGGCTGGCGACGCTGTTGGTGGGCCAGGCCGGCCGCGCGATCCTGCTCCGCAGAAACCGGGAAGAGGGCGAGCGGAAGGCGCGGCTCGCAGCGATTGGTCAGGGCCTCTCGGGCGTGCTGCACGACCTGCGCACGCCGATGACGATCATCTCCGGCTACGTGCAGCTGATGGCGTCCGAGACCGATCAGAAGCTGCGCACCGAGTACCAGCAGATCGTGGAGAAGCAGTTCGATCACATCAGCGCGATGACGCGCGAGACGCTGCAGTTCGCGCGCGGCGAGAGCGAGCTGCTCCTGCGGAAGATCTACCTCCAGAACTTCGCGGAGGAAGTTGAGGGGTACCTGCGCAAGGACTTCGAACGGACGAAGGTGGATCTGCACATGGACGTGCGCTTCAAGGGCACGCTTCGCGCGGACGAGAACAAGCTCAAGCGCGTCGTCTACAACATCGCCCGCAACGCAGCGCAGGCGATGGAGGGCGGCGGCAAGTTCACCTTCACGATCGACAAGGATGGGAACGACCTGTTGTTCCGCTTCGCGGACACGGGGCCTGGAATCCCCGCGGAGATCGCAGACAAGCTCTTCCAGTCGTTCGTGACGGCCGGGAAGAAGAACGGCACCGGGCTCGGGCTGGCGATCGTGAAGCAGGTCGCGCAGGAGCACGGCGGTGACGTGACGTTCAAGACCAAGCCTGGGAAGGGCACGACGTTCGACGTGCGGATCCCGCTGAGCGCGTAACGCCTGGGTCGCTGAGCCAAGTCGAAATCCGAGCCGGTCTCCCCCCGGCATCGTCGCCGGCCGCGATGTGATTGCGGCGCAGTTCGACGGCGGGACGTCTCGGACTCCGGCCTGGCTCAGCGATCCTTCGACGTTCCTAGTGCAGCGCGGCCGGCGTGCTCTGAACCTGCGCCTGGACCTTCTGGGCGGGGCGTTCGAAGTACTCGACGACGATGCCGCCGAAGGGAACGTTGGGCTGCTCGCCCCTGGCGTTGAGGAGGAGCTGGCCGTGGGCGACGGCGGAGTCCACCGCTTCGTCCACCGCGGCGTTCACGTCCGCTCGGACTTCGGCGGTGGCGCCCACCACATCGAGCGCATCGGTGAGGCAGCGGCGCAGCGCCGAGAACTCTTCGTACAGGCCGCGAGGACCGCGCTCGTGGCTCACTCGGAGGACGC
>JBJMQN010000522.1:0-7327 GCA_045802665.1 Myxococcaceae bacterium
AACACCCGTCGACGGCGCGCTGGCTGGCGTAGCTGCGGGAGCTGCTGAAGCTGCAACCGGAGGCGGAGGGGGTGCCGGAGGCCGCTCACTCTCCTCGATGTGAAACGCCTCAATCCGCCCCAGCTTCTTCAGATGCTGCAGCGCGGTGACGAGCGCGTGCTCCTTGCTGTCCGCATACAGCTTCATAACGAGCGGGACCGGCCACGGCTTGTACGGCTCCGACCTCTTCTCCGCGCCAGGGGGCGGGGGCGGGTAGACCTCGACGGCCCAGAGGTTGGGAAAGTCGGCCACCAGCCGGACCTCGTGGCGGACCCCTTTGACCGTCGCCCAGGCCATGAGGAGTCAGTACGGCTTGGTCCTTTTAAAGGCCGTCATCGTCACCCGCATCAGCAGCCCTCCGAGCCCCATCGCCAACAGGAACCCCGCGATCGTGTACGCCATCGCGCCGTTCTTGATGCCGTAGCGGATGCACACCAGCGCGATCGTTCCGATCACCAGCGACAGGATCACCCACAGCATCTGGGTGCCGCCCCACACTGCATCTCCATGCCTCCGCGCGGTCTTCAGCCGCGGATACGACGACGCCTTCCGCCACTTCTCGCTGTTGATCTCCCGGATCTCGTCATCCGGACCCACGAGCTCGGACAGGTACGCCTTCTCGATCTCGAGAAAGGTGTGGAACTTGAGCTCGCCTTCCGGAGTCCGGACGACGAACTTGAACTCCTCGGGTGCCTGCTTCTCGTCCGCCATGACCATGAGACTGCAGACACCACCGCCCGGCTGCAAGTTCACTGAAGCTCGAGTGCGATCTGCTCAGCGATGCGCAGCCCGTCGATGCCGGAGCTGACGATGCCGCCTGCGTAGCCGCACCCTTCGCCGCCCGGGTACAGCCCCTTCATCGACACCGACTGCAGATCCTCGCCGCGCGTGATCCGCACCGGCGACGACGTCCGGCTCTCGATGCCGATGAGCATTCCCTCATCCGACACGAACCCGCGCATCTTCTTGTCGAACTGCTTGAGCGCCACCTTCAGCGACTGCGTGAGCGCGGGCGAGAACAACCGGTTCAGATCCACGTGCGTGAGCCCGGGCCGATACGAGGTCCCGCCCGGCTTCTTCTTGAGCCTGCCCGCGAGGTAGTCCGGGATCGACTGTGCCGGAGCGAAGAACTTCCCGCCGCCCAGCTCGAACGCCTTCTTCTCCCAGTGCCGCTGAAACTCGAGCCCCGCGAGCGGCCCACGGAAACCTTCGCGTTCGAAGTCCGCGACGGTCACCGAGACCACGATCCCGGCGTTCGCGAACTTCGCGTTGCGGCGGCTGTTGCTCATCCCGTTCGTGCACTGCAGCCCGTCTTCCGTGGGCGTGGGAACGACGATCCCGCCAGGGCACATGCAGAACGAATAGATGCCGCGCACCTCGCCATCCACCTCGAGGTTCTCCGCGAGCTTGTAGTCGGCCGGAGGCAGCTTCGGATTCTCGGCGGCTTTTCCGTACTGGATGTCGTTGATGAGGCCCTGCGGATGCTCCGCTCGAAACCCGAGCGCGAACGGCTTCGCCTCCACCTGCACACGCCCATCCGCGGCGAACCGTTCATAGAACTCGCGAGCGGAGTTGCCGGGCGCCAGCACCACGCGATCGCTCTCGATCGTGCTGCCATCGGAGAGCTTCACGCCGGCGACGCGGCCATCCTTGTAGAGCAGATCCTCCACCCGAGCCCCGAACCGGACCTCCACGCCCTGCTCGACGAGATGCTCGCGGATCTTCGCCACCGCCCCGGGCAGCAGATCCGAGCCGATGTGCGGCTTGCCCTCGACGAGGATGTGATCCGGCGCGCCGAACTTCGCGAACGTCTCGATCACCTTCCGCACGTGCGGGTGGTTGATGCGGGTGCTGAGCTTGCCGTCCGTATACGCGCCCGCGCCGCCCTCGCCGAAGTTCATGTTGCTCTCGGGATCCAGCGTCCCGTCCCGCATGAGCTTCGCGACGTCTTTGCGGCGGGTGACCACTTCCTTGCCGCGCTCGAGCACGATGCACCGCACCCCGCGCTCGAGCAGCGCCAGCGCGCAGAACAGCCCGGCGGGTCCCGTCCCAATCACGATGGGCTTATGGAGCGGCTGACGTACCGGCTCCGGGGGCGGGGGATTGGGCGCCACCTCGGTGACGTCCGGCGGCAGGCGCTTCGGCTGACGGCCGGGCGCGAACTCGACTTCCAGCGTGTAGATGAACCGCGGGCTGCCCTTCTTGCGCGCGTCCAGAACGGAGCGGACCACCCGGACGGACAAGAGATCGGAGGGTCCTACGCCCAGCTTCTCCGCCGCTCGCTTGCCCAGAAGCTCGTTCGGTTCGTCGAGCCAGAGTCCGATGTTATTGACGCGCCAGGCCACCGTTCACCACGAGTAAGAGTCGCATTCCGTTATGCGCAAGCGGATGGAAAGAAAGCAAGGTCGCGAAACCTCTGGGGATCTTCAACTGCGAAGAGTCTTATGCACCCGGCCCGGGAATCCCCAACGATTCAGGTACGGGTGCGAAAGGCCTTTCGCATGGCGTTGGAGGCTAAAGGGCGCCGCGCCGCGTCGTAAACATGCGTGACGACTTGGTTTTCGGTGAAATGACCCAATTGGCATGTCGGTTGTAGCTGGCACGGACCACAGCAGCTCCCCCAGAACGGTTCGCACCTCGTCACGCAACCCCCGGAGACCCAAGTTCCATGAGCACCGATAAGAAGGGCACCAAGATTCTCGCCCGGACCTTCTTCACCCAGCTCCGCTCCAGCGGCTACACCCCGCACCAGATCATCGGCATCGCGACGGAGCTGCTGGATCTCGTGACGACCGACATCCGCGAGGGGGACAAGGTGGAGACCACGCCTCCTTCGCAGCAGACGAACGAGACGCGCCCGAACGCGTAAGACTTCTCCTTTGGTGCCCGCAGCGCTCCGGACTGGCTCCGGCGCATGCGGCCCGAAGGGACTGTAGAGCGGACCCGGCCCCTTCACTGGCGCCGGGTTTTTCATTTTTGCTCTTTGATGCGGCGCCGTTCGAACGCGGCGTTGAGCGCCACCGTGAGCAGCCCCAGCGTCATCGCGCTGAAGACGTAGGACTCGGTGCGGAGCAGGATCGCGGCCCAGAGCCCCACGCCGGTCAGAAACCACGCGAGATCCATCCAGATGGGCCGCAGCTTTCTGCGCATCAGCACCGCCGTACAGAGGGTGAGCGGAATGCCGAGCAGAACCTGCCGGATGATCTCGCTCTGGTGCGTGCGGATCGTGTCGAGGTTGTGCACGAGCAGCGCGGAGAAGATGACGACCGTGCCCACCGAGAGTACCAGCACGCCCGCCGCGGCCGCGTCCTTCGTCACCCGGGCGTGCTCGTCGAACTCCTTCACGTGCAGATCCACCAGCGCCTCCAGCGCCGAGTTGAGGATCTCCGCGAAGAAGATGAACAGCACGCAGAAGATGAGCGTGACCTTCTCCGCGAGCCCCAGCGGAATGCCGCTGCCGACCAGGCTCACGAGGATCGCGGAGAGCATGTGCACCTTCATGTTCCGCTGGTGCACGACGGTGTGGATGAGCCCCGCCCACGCGTGAGCGAACGAGTTGAAGAACCCGGGCCGGGCTTTCGGAAAATTGGGGACCTTCTCGCCGCGACCGAACACTTGGACCCGCCATTCTGGGTGCGCAGCGGTCGGTGGCAACTTCCCGAATGCGGACTGTTCGGAAAAACCTGCGAAGAGCTTCCGACTTGTCTGATGTTCGAACGAGGGGTGCCGCCTTACATCAAGAGGGATGGAGCCGACCTACGTCACCCCGAGCCCGCTCGCCTGGGCGGGATTTCTGCTGTTCGTGTTCGCGATGCTCGGGCTGGACCTCGGCGTGTTCAACCGCAAGGCCCACGCGGTGCGGTTCAAGGAGGCGCTCACCTGGTCCGCTGTCTGGATCAGCCTCGCGATGCTGTTCAACCTCGGCATCTGGTGGCGGATGGGCGGGGACGCGGGGCTCGAGTTCTTCACCGGCTACCTGATCGAGAAGTCGCTCTCCGTCGACAACATCTTCGTGTTCATCGTGCTCTTCGCCGCGATGCGGATCCCGGCCGAGTACCAGCACCGGGTGCTCTTCTGGGGAATCCTCTCGGCGCTCGTCCTGCGCGGGGCGATGATCTTCGGAGGCGTCGCGCTGCTTCAGCGCTTCCATTGGCTCATCTACATCTTCGGCGGCTTCCTCATCTTCACCGGCGTGCGGATGTTCCTGCACCGCAACGAGGAAGAACATCCCGAGGACGGCCGGGTTCTGAAGCTGCTCCGGCGCATCATCCCGACGAGCAGATCGATCCACGGCAAGAAGTTCTTCATCTGGGAGGACGGCCGGCGCGTGGGTACGCCGCTGTTGCTCACGCTGGTGATGATCGAAGTGACGGACGTCATCTTCGCGGTGGACTCGATCCCGGCGATCTTCGCGGTGACGCAGAGCCCGTTCATCATCTTCACCTCGAACATCTTCGCGATCCTCGGGCTGCGATCGCTCTACTTCCTGCTCGCGGGGATGATGGAGAAGTTCCACTACCTCAAAGTGGGCCTCTCCGCGGTGCTGGTGTTCGTGGGGATCAAGATGGTGTTGGCGAAGTTCATTCACCTGAACTCGTTCGTCTCGATGGGCGTCATCGCGATCATCCTCGCGACGTCGGTCTTCGCGAGCTTCGTGCGGACCAGAGCGTTGCGCGAGCAGGGATGATTGCCCGCATGAGTGGGCACCATATAGCTTGGCTTTCGTGCGATCTCTCTTCGGTGCGGTGCTGATCCTCGCGAATGTTGCGGCGGGTGTTGCGGCGGCTCAAACGCAGACGCCGGAGGAGTACTGGAAAGCGCAGGACTGCGGCCTGTTGCCGCCCGGCTCGTACACGCCTTCGCCGGTGCCGGTTCGGCCGTGGGAGCATCTGCTCTCGCCGAATCAGCCGCCGCTCGTCCGGCAGGAGATCAACGCGATCACACCGAGAGCTGGTGGCATTCCGCTTCCGCGCGTGCGGGCCGGATCTCTCACCGGCAAGGTCATCTACATCTCAGCCGGGCACGGCTTCACCTGGACCGACACGCTCAATCGCTGGGCCACTCAGCGCGATACGACCAACGCGATCGTCGAGGACCTCGTGTCCACGGAGACGATGAGCCAGTGGCTCATCCCGATGCTGCAGAACGCGGGCGCCACCGTCGTGCCCATCCGCGAGTCCGACATCAACACCAACATGGTGATCGCGGACAACGAGACGGCCGCCGATTACACCGAGGCGGGGCCAACGACGCTGTTCAGCGCGTCCAGTCTCGCGGGCTTCAAGCCGCTCCCCGCGACGATCGACGACACGTTCGAGCCGTTCACCAAGGGCGGTAACCGCCTGATGGACGCCGTCACCGGAACCGCCACGGCGTCCGCAACGTACGCGCCGGTGGTCCCGAAGGACGGCTACTACAACGTCTACGTGAGCTATTCGTCCTTCACCGCTCGAGCGAGCGACGCGCACTACGTGGTCAAGCACGCCGGCGGCCAGACGAGCTTCCGGATCAACCAGCAGCGGCACGGCGCGACGTGGGTGCTCCTCGGGCGCTTCTATTTCAAGGCGGGGCGCGATCCGCAGAACGCCGCGGTGGTCGTGATGAACGACTCGACGGACTCGCGGATCGGCACCTCGACCGTGAACATCTCGCTGGACGCCGTCCGCTTCGGCGGCGGCAATGGCCTCATCGCCCGAGCGAACACCGGTGGAACGCCGGTGGTGTCGGGACGGCCGCGCTTCGAGGAGTCCGCGCGCTACGGCACCCAGTTCAACGGCGCGCCTTACGCGAGCGTGATCGATCCCAACAACGATCACGTCGACCGCACCGACGACGTCCGGTGCCGATCCCGCTTCGCCGCGTGGCACCACGAGACGGGCGAAGACGCGATCTACGTGGCGTGGCACACGAACGCCTTCGACGGGACGGCGCGCGGGACGCAGGTCTACTGCTACGGCCCCAATGGCCCGCCGAGCCCGATGAGCCAGTTCAGCGGCGTGCCCGGCTCCGACACGCTTGCGATCGCGGTGGAGAGCGAGATCGCGAACGACATTCACGCGTCGTGGGACCCGAACTGGCAGGACCGCGGCCCGGCGACGGCGTACTTCGGCGAGATCGATCCGGCTGAAAACAACGAGATGCCGTCGATCCTGATGGAGGTGGCGTTTCACGACAACGCAGCGGACGCCACGCAGCTGAAGGAGCCGCAGTTCCGCTACCTCGTCACGCGGGCGATCGCGCAGGGCATCATCAAGTGGTTCGCGACGAAAGACGGCCGCACCGCGGTGATGCCTCCGGAGGTCCCGCAGTCCGTGGCGGCGAAGAACATGGGCGGTGGACAGGTGAGCGTCGCGTGGCAGGCCCCCGCTGCGGGCGGCGGCGGCAACCCGGCGTCGTACTATCTGTACACCTCGAAGGATGGTCTCTCGTGGGATGACGGCACGCCGACCACGAACACGACTCTCTCCGTGAGCGTACCCACCGGCGAGGTCCGCTACTTCCGCGTCACCGCCGTGAACACCGGCGGCGAATCGTTCCCGTCGCAGATCGTGGGCGCGAAGTCGGGCACCGGGACTTCCCACGCGCTCATCGTGAACGGGTTCGATCGCTTCGATGCGGTGCTCGGGCGAAACGAGAACCTCTCCGCGTACCAGTTGGGCAACGTGCTGCGGATCATCGCCGAGCGCATGAACGATGGGACGTACGTGCGGCAGCACGGGGACGCGATTGCGCTCGCGGGGTACGGCTTCGATTCGGCGACGAATGACGCGATCTCAGGCGGGCTCGCTTCGTTGACCGGTTACAAGGTCGTCGACTGGCTGCAGGGGAGGGGAGTGACGGCGACGAACGGCGGGCCGTCCGCTTCAGAGGTCAGCGCGATGTCGGCCTACTTCCAGGCTGGCGGGCATCTGTTGATTTCAGGGACGGAGATCGCTCGCGAGTTCTCGACGGGGACCACGACGCAGCAGCAGTTCCTCTCGAGCGTGCTCGGTGTTTCGACCACGACTGGAACGGGTTCCGCGACGGTTGCGGCGAATCCGGCATCGTTCCTCGCCGGGATGTCGAACATGACGCTGGATAACGGGCTCTCCGGGACGTACCCGACGGGCGCCCCGGACTCCGTGTCCGCGAGCGGCTCGACCGTGATCGCGACGTATGGGACGGGGACTGCCACCGCGGCCGTCGCGTTCGTCAGCGGATCAGGCAAGAGCGTCTATCTCGCGTTCCCTTACGAGACCGTCACGTCGGCGAACGTTCGGAACAACTTGATGGCTCGGATTCTGGCGTG
>JBJMQN010000523.1:0-3523 GCA_045802665.1 Myxococcaceae bacterium
GCCCTGGGAGTGGTCGGTGAGCGGCGCGCCCGCCCGGATGAGCGTGCAGGACGGCGCGCTGAACTGGACGCCGTCGCGCGCGGAGGTTGGAAGCGCGCCCGTCTCGTTGACCGTGAAGGGTGCGGCAGGGAGCGCTAGTCAGGACTTCACGGTCGACGTGACCTGCGATGCGCCGCCGGAGATGAAGGTGGGCTGCTCGTGTGACTCCAGCGGATCAACGGCGCTCGTCTTCTGCGCGGCAGCGGGTCTGTGGCTGATGCGGTCGCGGCGCTCTCGACGACAGACTCAGCGCTGAACCTTCGCGCTCACTTCGTCCCAATCGCGTCGTCGATCGCTCTCGCGGACGCGGCGGACAGCCGGAGAAACCGGATGCCCATCCCCTGATCCGGGACGTCTTCGCCTCTCGCGATCCAGCGCACCTCTCCCACCGCTTCCACTTTCCCGGATTCGAGCTCGAACTCGAGGTGCAGCTGCTTTCCCACGGGCAGGAACGTCGTCGTCACGAGGAAGAGCCCCGTGCCTGAGAGGTCGGTGACCTTGCCGGCGAGGTTGGTGGACGCTCCCCCGCCTCGAAAGTAGACGTTGCAGCGGTAGCGGTTCGTCCGTCGGCGCGAATCGGTCACGAACGGTGGGCATAGCACGGCGGTTGAGGTATCAGCCGCGCCCATGGAGAAGCTCAACCGACCGACGGTGCCGTCGAAAGACCTGGTCACCTTCAAGAACCCATCGCCGGATCGCGACTACACCATCGCGTTCGACATCCCCGAGTTCACCTGCCTCTGCCCGCTGACGGGTCAGCCGGACTTCGCGCACTTCAAGATCCGCTACGTGCCGGACAAGCTCTGCGTGGAGCTGAAGAGCTTGAAGATGTACTTCTGGTCCTTCCGCGACGAAGGGCAGTTTCACGAGGCGGTGACGAACCGGATCCTCGACGATCTCGTGAAGCTGATGCAGCCGAGGTCCATCACCGTCGAAGGCGACTTCTTCGTGCGCGGCGGGATCGGCACCGTCATCACCGCGAGCTACGAGAAGAAGAAGCGCGCTTAGTTGCCGTTCTGCTTGAGCGCATCATCCGCGCGCTCCTGCTGCTGCTGCTCGATGCGGTCCGCGGCCTTGTGCACGTTCTGGAGCTGCTGCTGGGGGTTCACGTCGCCCTGCTGGATGACGACGTTGCCGCTCGAGTCCACGACCGGCGTGGGCGACGAGTGGTGATTGATTGCCTTGAACGCGATGAACGAGACGATCGCGAGCCCAAGGACGAAGACGAGGATCTTCAAGAGGACGCTCCGTTACTTCGGCCAATAGTGGTGAAACAAAGGCAGCCACTGCTGCTGCGTGAAGTAGAGCCCGGTGCCCGCGGCGATCCCCACCGCGAGCAGCCAGCGCAGCCGCCGCCCCGCCCTTCCGAACGCCTTCGCTTCGATCGAACGATCCGACTCCAGCTCCTCCATGATCGAGAGCTGGAGCGAGGTCACGTGCTTGAGCGCCTCGACCTCGGAGATCTTCCCGCGCATCTTGAGGAACGCGATCAGCAGCGCGGACGGAGACATCTTCACCGTGCTGGTGAGGTACTGCTCGAGATCGCGCAGCATCTCGGCGGCGTCGAAGTAGCGGCTGTCGAGCGGTCCCTCCATCGCGCGCTTCACGATGTTGGCGATGGGCCTCGGCACGTTGCGAGCGGCCTTCGTGATCGGCGCGCACTTTCCGTCGCGGATCTTCGCGAACACCTCGCCGGTCGTCTTGCCGGTGAACGGCTTCTCGCCCGAGAGCATCTCGTACATCACGACGCCCAATGAGAAGAGGTCGGTGCGCGGATCCACCTTCTGGCCGGTGACCTGCTCGGGCGACATGTACGAAGGCGTGCCGATGGCGATGCCCTCTTTGGTGAGGCCGGAGTCGGCTTCGTCTTTCGCGATGCCGAAGTCCATCAGCTTCACTTCGCCGGTGCGCGTGATCATCACGTTCGCCGGTTTGAGATCGCGGTGAATCACGCGATGGAAATGCGCGTGGTCCAGCGCCGAGCACAGCTGAGCTGCGATCACCGCCGCCACGTCCGGAGGCATGGGCCCGTCGCGCAGGATCTCCAGCAGGGACGGCCCGTCCACGTACTCCATCACCAGGAAGTACGCGTCGCTCTTCTCGATCAGGTCGTAGACGGTGACGATGTTCGAGTGGCGGAAGGACGCCAGCGCTCGCGCCTCGCGTTCGAAGCGGGACTGGGACTCGCGATCTCGCATCGCCTCGGGGAGCAGCTCTTTGATCGCGGCGGTGCGCTCCAGCGACTCGTGGACGCCCTTGTAGACGCGCGCCATCCCGCCGCGGCCGAGCTCTCCGTCGACGCGGTACGGCCCGATCTTCCGATGCCGAATGGGGAGTTCTTTCGGGGCGCTCACGGCTCGGAGCAAACCTACTCAGACAGGGCTGTAGGAGGGAACACGCGCGCTGCGGGGTTGGAATCTTTGCTGCTGGCGGACGTTTGCCTGCCCGCGCGTTGTCCTTGACGCGCCTCTGGCCCACGTCCATGGTCGCGACCCCGTTGCAGAACGCAGAACAGCTCATCCGCCTCGAGAACGCGGAGATTGGCTACCGGAAGCCCCTGCTGGCGCCGCTCAGCCTCAACGTCCGCAGCGGCGTCAGGCTCGCGGTGCTCGGGCCCAACGGCGGCGGCAAGAGCACGCTGCTCAAATCCCTCATCGGCCTCATCCCGCTCCTCTCTGGAACCCGCCACCTCCGCGCGACTCCGCCGCGAATGGGCTACGTCCCTCAGGCGCATAGGTCCGACACGCTCATCCCGCTCACTGCCGCGGAGGTCGTGCTGCAGGGCCGCTACGCGATGATCGGCGTGGGGCGTTTTCCGAAGCGGGCGGACCGCGACGCAGCGCTCTCTCGCCTGGCCGCCGTGGGACTCATCGACCGGGCGAGCGCCCCATTCCGTTCGCTCTCCGGTGGGCAGCGGCAGCGGGTGTTGCTCGCTCGGGCGTTGGCGGGACATCCGGAGCTGCTCGTGCTGGACGAGTTCACCTCCGACCTCGATCCCGCCGCCGCGTCGCAGATTCTCCAACAGGTCTCTCAGCTCGCCACCGACTCGAAGGTCGGCGTCATCTTCGTCACGCACGAAATTTCGGACGCGTCCGCGTGGTCTACCGAAGTCGCGTTCGTGGACAGCCGCCGCGGCGTGTTCGAGCACGGCACCACCGATGAGCTCCTCACCTCCGAGAAGCTGACGCGGCTCTACGGTCAGCCGGTGGAGATCACGCGCAAGAACGGCAGGACCATCGTCCACGTCGAAGCCGGCGGGGTGCCCTGATGGAAGGGCTCACGATCCGCGACTTCTTCGAGCTGTTCGGGCCCAGCATCATCGCGGCGGTGCTCGCGGGGCTGCTCTGCGGATTGCTCGGCGTGTTCGTCGTGCTGCGCAGGGTCGCGTTCGTCTCCGCGGCGCTGGGGCAGATCTCCGGCCTCGGCATCGCGATCGGCTTTCTGATCGGCGGCGCGTTCGGCGTGGATCCGCATCAGGCGACGC
>JBJMQN010000029.1:0-6967 GCA_045802665.1 Myxococcaceae bacterium
CACGAACATCGGCACCGGCTTCAACTTAAAGCCCGCTTTGAGCTTCACCTTCCGCCCATGAACATCAGGCTCGTCGTACTCAGCGTCCTCGCGCTTCTCGTGGCCGAAGGCTGCAACAGCTGCAGCGGAGAGGACACGAGCCCCGTCGATCCGAAGCAGAAGGCCGAGGGCCTCTACATCGTCGCCACCGCGCAATATCTACAAGGTGAGTTCGACAAGGCGCTCGATCTGCTCAACCAGAGCAAGGCGTTGAACCCGGATGATCCGCGGCTGCCCGCGGCGTACGGCGAGATCTACCTCTCGCAGGGCAAGCTGAACGAGGCGCTGGCGCAGTTCGAGACGGCGACGGCGAAGGATCCGAAGCGGTCCACGAACTGGAGCCGGCTCGGGTACATCCAGGCGCAGCTCGGAAAACGCGAAGAGGCGCGGAGCTCGGTGCGCAAGGCGTTGGCGCTCTTCCCGCAGGACTTCAACGCGCTCGAGCAGCTGGCGGAGCTCGAGCTCAAGGACGGCAACCGCGACGACGCGGTGAAGCACCTCATCATGGCGGGCGAGGCCGCGCCGGATCTCAACAAGAAGGATCTCTTCCTCCGAGCGGCGGACATCCTCGTCAAGAGCAACCGCGAGCCCGACGCGGCGCTGATGCTGAAGAACGCGGTCACGAAGGATCCGAAGCTTTCGGGAGAGGTGTTCGCGCGGCTCGGCGAGCTGGACGCGCTGGAGGGCGATCTCGAAGGCGCGCTGGCCGCGTACCTCGTCGCGGCGAAGCGGCTGACGCACGATCCGGTGCCGTGGGAGATCGTCGGCGAGATCTACATGCACAAGGACAAGCCCGGAGACGCGGAGGCGGCGTGGCGGGAGTCGCTGCGCATCGAGGACCGGGCGATCGTGCACGTGCAGCTCGCTCGGCTGCACCTGAAGCGCAAGGAGAACGACGCGGCGAACGAGGAGCTGGATGCGGCGCTGAAGGCCGCGAAGGGCGACGACACGCACGAGACGGTGGAGCTGGCGGATCTGCTCACGGAGATGAACCGCAAACCTGACGCGCTGAAGCTCCTGGGCGTCGTGGCGGGTGAGGAGGAGAACCTCACGGACTCCTCGCTGCAGCTCAAGACCGCGCGCCTCGCGAAGGAGCTGAAGGACAGCGCCGCGATGGCCACCGCCTGCTCGCGCGTGCTGGATGCGGGCATCAAGAAGTGCCCGTAAGAGGGGCTCGGGGCTCAGCGCCGCCCGAGTGACTGCCCGCCCTGCGCGAGGCCTGAAAGCACAGCGAGCTCGAGCCGCCGCGAACCGCCCTGATTGATTGGCGCATGGACTCGCCAACTGGTCTATCGACAGACCAGCCCCACAGTTCCGCCTGTCAGCAAATCCGCCGAGTTGAACGTCCTTGCTGCGGAATGCTGCGGTGGCGCAACCGTTGCTGTGCCCCGTAACCAAAGCCGCAAGACGTCCTCATCGGAGAAACCACGACATGTCGATTGTTCAAAGACTCAAGCAGATGGACGCGAAGAGGCTCTTCGCGCTGGCGATCGGGCCCGGGATTCTGGCGCTCGGCGTCGACGCGTGGATCAGCCACTTCTGTGGAAAAGACGGTGAAGGGCTGCAGTGGGTGCCGGTGCTGTTCGCGCCGGTTGGAATGCTGATCGCGATTGCGTGGGGCGCGGTGCGGATGAAGCCGCGCGCGTTCCGGTGGGGCATGACGCTGCTCGGGCTCGCGTCCACCGTGGTCGGGCTGTGGGGCACCGTGCTTCACATGAAGGCGATCTGGGCGGACCTCGCGGATGAGACGATCAACTGGGCGTCGATTCAGGGCGCGCTCGGCTCCGGTCCGCCGCTGTTCGCGCCGATGGCGTTCGCCGGCATCGGAATGATCATCGCGCTCATCGCGCAGCCGCTGATTCAGATCCGCCTGGGTGGTGCTGTGACGGCGGAGAAGAACGAAGCCCCGACGCCGGCCGCGAAGGAAACCGAACGTCCTCGGCTGGTTGCGTAGCCTCGTGTGCGCCGGCGGAACCGCCGTCCGCGAGCTCTCGCAGCATCGCGCGCCGGCGGAACTGCCGTCTGCGAGCTCTCACAGCGTGGCGCGCCGGCGGAGAGCTCCTCCGTCGGCGCGTTTGTGTTTCACGCCCGCTCGGCTGCTCGTCCGCGCTTTGTATTCCGCTCACCACTGGAACGGCGCGTCCGACAGTGGTCTCCTGCCGGCCTGAGCCTGAAGTTCGGGCAATGCCGAAAGTGGAGACCGCACGGATGGGACTCGGAAGGAAGCTGCTGGAGATGGACGCGAAGCGGCTGTTCGCGCTGGCGATCGGGCCGGGGATCCTCGCGCTGGGGGTAGACGCCTGGATCAGCCATTTCTGCGGTAAGGACGGCGAGGGGCTTCAGTGGGTGCCGGTCATCTTCGCGCCCATCGGGATGATCATCGCGGTGGCGTGGGGCGCGTTCCGCCTCAACGCGCGCGCGTTCCGCTGGGGCCTCACGATCCTCGGCCTGCTCTCCGTCGGCGTTGGCCTCTGGGGCACCGCGCTGCACATGAAGGCGATCTGGGTGGACCTCTCGGACGAGACGATCAACTGGGCGTCGATTCAGGGAGCACTCGGCTCCGGGCCGCCGCTGTTCGCGCCGCTGGCGTTCGCGGGCGTTGGCGCGCTGATCGCGCTTGTGGCTCAACCGATCGTCGACATCCGGCTCATGCTCGCGCGGAAGCCGGTCATCCCTACCGTCGCAACGGCGCCGTCGATCGTCTCTGGCCGGAACACCGCTCAGACCGACACGACCGCGCCGCCGTTCTGAGTCCCGCGAGCTCGCACCAGCCGTCAGGCCGACGCGACGGGCGCCTCAACTACCGCCCCATCCGCATCTGCCGGTACACGCCGACGACGAGCCCCAGGATCATCGTGGAGCGGAAGTCCGCGCGCCGCACGTAGATGGGCTCCATCTTCGCGTTCGCCGGCTGGAACCGGATCCGATCGCCTTCCGGGTAGTAGCGCTTCACGGTCGCTTCGTCCTCGATGAGCGCGACGACGATGTCGCCGGAGCTGGCGCTGGGCGCCTTCTTCACGAAGAGGTAGTCGCCGTCGAAGATGCCGTCCTCGATCATCGACTCGCCCTTCACGCGCAGGGCGAAGACTTCCTTGCCGTTGCCGCCGAGGAAGAACGAATCGATCTTCACCGAATCTTCGAAGTTCTCAGCCGCGAGCAGCGGCGCGCCGGCGGCGACCTTGCCGAGCAGCGGAATCTCGACGATTGACGAGTCTTTCCGCGCGCCGAGCCCGAGGACCATCCGCGCTCGCTTGCTTGCTACCAGCGCACGGCTCTGCTGCTCGCCGCGGTTCAGGTAGCCCTTGCGCTCCAGCGCCTTCAGGTGATCGTTCACGCCGTTCGTGGACGCGATGCCCATCTCCTCTCCGATTTCGCGGATGGTGGGCGGGAAGCCACGCAGCTCGGACTCCTTCACGATGTAGTTCAGGATCTGAAGTTGGCGGTCTGTGAGCTCGTCCACGAGGGAGTCTCCGGAAGTGGCAGTTGAAACGGGTTGATTGAACAGTCGTTCAGTGATCGATGCTCCCTGAACACGTGTGCAGAGTCAACTTCTGTTCCGTTTGACTTCGGGAGCCGCGCGGATTGAAAGCGCGCCCCGCCGTGCAAGAGCCCGCTCCACTTCCGTTCGGTCGCGCATTCACGCTGGGGCTCGCCCAGGCGATGTCGCTCGCCACGCCGACGCTGCTGCTCGCGCTCGGGCGGATCCTCGACGCGGTGGCGGGAGTCGCGATCTCGGCCGTCGCGCTGCAAGCCATTGGAGATCGCTTCGTTCTGCGAGGTTTCGCCGGAGTGTGGCTGACAGTCGCCCTCATTGCCGCTGTCCTCCGAGCGATCGTCGCCGGCGCCGCGATGGAGCAGGGCAGGGCGCGGCTTCACGGCGAGCCGAAGCCGGGAGTCGGCGCGGCGATGGGCGTGACCGCAGGGCGATCGCTTGGCTACGTGGCGCTCTCGGCGCTCATCGATCTGCTCGTGCGCGCGTGGTTCTGGGTGGCGCTCGCGTCGTCCGGCTGGCTGTTCGTCCGCGCCCTCATTCATCATCGAGGCGGCGCGCTCTCGTCCGCGGCGCTGGCGCTGGTCCTGACCGCGGTCGTGCCGCTCAGCATCGCGCTCTCGCTGCTCACGGAGGTCGCGTTTGCGCGATCGATCGCTCGGGGCGAGGCGTATGCGGTGGCGATCCACGGCGCGGCGACGTCTCTGTGGCGCAGGCCGTGGTCTGCGTTCGGCGTCCTCTTCCTGTTCGGGCTCCTGACGCTGATCGCGCAGGTCACCATCGCGATGATGGTGAGTCCGTTGACCTCCACGGACCCGTTCGCGCGCGCGGATTCGCTGCTGCTCTTCACCGGCCAGCTCACCGTGGGCGTCGTCGCCGCGATGGCGAGCGCCTTCTTCGATCATTCGAAGCTGCAGGCGCTGCTCTCGCTCGAGGAGCAGGCGCACAGGCCGTTCTGGTTCCCGCCCGCCGCGCCCGTCGCCATCCCCACCGCGCCGCTGCTCATCCCGGTCGCCGAGGTGATTCCAGTCGCGCCGCTGCTGCCGCCTTCCAATCCCGAAGGCTGAAAAGTGCGAGCTGCCCGCACAGCGATGCCCACCGTGCAGGCGTAGCTCACAGCGTCCGACCTTTTGCGGGTGCCTCTCACCGGAGACTAGAGTCAGCGCCGCCTTGCCTGACTCGCGCTACACGCTCCTTCTGGTGGACGACGAGGCGTCGGTTCTCGAGATCCTCACTCGAACGTTCGAACGGAAGTTCAACGTCCTCTCCGCCAGCGCCGCTCCCGAAGCCCTCGAGCTGCTCAAGACCCATTCGGTCGATCTGCTGCTGACCGATCAGAAGATGCCGGACATGACGGGCATCGAGCTCGTCACCGCCGCGCGGCAGGCGGGCATCGACGTCACCGCCATCCTGCTCACCGCGTACACGAACCCGGAAGATCTGATCGCGGCGATCAACCAGGGACAGGTGTACCGCTATGTCACCAAGCCGTGGGACGTCCACGAGCTCATGATGACGGTCAACAACGCGCTCGAGTCCGTGCAGCTGCGGCGCGATCGCGACCGGCTGATGCGGCAGCTCGAGAAGCGCGTCCGAGCGCTCTCCGTCCTCTACGAAGTCACCCACCAGTCCGCCTCCGACGCGCCGACCTACGACGCGATCATCGAACGGGTGCTCTCGGCCATCGCGCGCGTGCTTCCGTACGACTGCGGCGCGGCGCTGGTCGCGGTGGACGAGGGCAAGAGCGCGACGCTGCGCCTCCGCTGCGCGGGCGAAGTGGGCGAGAACGGGCTGCTCTGGGCGAAGGACACGGTGCTCGCCCAGTACCGCAAGCACAGCGGGCTCTTGCTCCCTGAAGACCGGGTGATCACCCGCGTCACCGGCGCGCCGCTGCAGGACGCGCAGGCGCCCTCCACGTTCGCGAGCCAGATCAACGTGACGCTCACCGCCGCGGGCCGGCCGGTGGGGACGCTGTCGCTCTTCTCGCGGCTGCAGAACGCGTACTCCAGCGAGGACGCCCAGCTTTTGGACGTTCTTGCGAACCAGACGACGGACTCGATCCAGTCGCTGCGCGCGCACGAAGACGAAGGCCGCCGCCGCATCGAACGCATGGTCGAGTCCATGGCCGACGGCGTCCTTCTCACCGACGAGAAGAACGAGGTCGTGGTCATCAACCCGGCCGCGAAGAAGCTGCTCCACCTCTCGGACGATCCGCGCGAGCTCACCGCCCGCCATCTGCAAGAGACGCTGGGCTTCTATCCCTTCGAGCTCGTCCGCGGCTGGGAGTACGGCGGCGCTCAGGTGCTGCGCGAGGAGCTGAAGCTCTTCGACAAGACGGTGCAGTCCACCGTGACGCCGGTGCCTGATGGGCGCGGGGTGCTCAAGGGTGTCGTCGTCGTCTTGCGCGACATCACGGACCAGAAGCAGCTGGAAGAGCGCAAGGACGAGTTCGTCTCCATCGTCAGCCACGAGCTCCGCACGCCGCTCACCGCCATCTCCGGCGCGCTGGACATCGTCCTCAACAACCTCTGCGGAGACATCAACGACAAGCAGCAGCGCTATCTGTCGATGGCGAAGGAGTCCACGGAGAAGCTGAACGCGATCGTGGACGACCTTTTGGACCTGTCCAAGTTCGCCAAGGGCCGCCTCAAGATGTCGTTCGAGGTGACCTGGCTGGACGAGCTCGTCCGCAAGGGCGTCGAGCAGTACGGCCCCTCGATGCTGCGCAAGGACATCCGCGTTCAGGCGGAGGTGCCGGAAAAGCCGCTCAAGATCCTCTCCGATCCGAACCGGCTGGGGCAGGTGCTCAACAACCTGCTCACCAACGCGGTGAAGTTCACGCCGGACACCGGCGAGATCCGCGTCGAGCTGAAGGCGTCCGACGCGATGCCCGGCTACGTCTCGCTCTCCATCTGGAACAGCGGCGAGCCCATCGCGGACAGCGATCTCGAGCGCATCTTCGACCGCTTCGAACAGGCGCGGAACAGCCGCACCCGCACGGTCCGCGGCACGGGCTTAGGTCTCGCGATCTGCCGAAACATCGTGGAAGCGCACGGCGGCAGGATCTGGGCTGAACGCCAATCGATCGGCGCGCGCTTCGTCGTCGTGCTCCCTGTCGAGCCGCCGCAGGATCTGCTGCTCCCGGACGGTCCGCCGCCGGAGAAGCTCGCGGCGATGACGCTGCCCGCCGGTCCGAAGAAGACCGTCGTCGTCGTAGAGGACGAGCCGGAGATCGCCTGGGTGGTGAAGGCCACGCTGCTCGCGCGCAACTACGACGTCGTGGTCGCGCGCAACGCCGAGGAGGGGCTGCAGCTTGGCCGCCGCTTCCGTCCGGATTGCATCGTGCTGGATGTCAGGCTGCCGGACATCGACGGCCTCTCGCTGGCGGAGATCTTCCGGCACGATCCGGAGACGCGCTCGGCGCCGCTGCTCGTGATG
>JBJMQN010000524.1:0-11457 GCA_045802665.1 Myxococcaceae bacterium
CGTTCCGGACTCTGAGCCGATGCCCACCGCGTAGATGCGGATGCCGGCGTCATCGAGCTCATCGGTAATGTTGCCCAGCTGCCCGGCGAGATCTTCACCGTCGGAAAGCAGCACGACGACGCGATCCTTGGCGCCGCGATCTGCTCCGTCGAAGACCTTCTTCGCGAGCTCCAGCGCGCTGCCGATGTCGGTGCCGCCCTGCTGCATCTGCTCGGGCTGGGCGCTCTGAAGGAACAGGCGCGCGGCGTCGTAGTCGGAGGTGAGCGGACACTGGATGAACGCGTCGCCGGCGAAAAGGACGATGCCGACGCGATCGCCCTTGAGCTCATCGAGCAGCGTCATCAACTCCAGCTTCGCGCGCGAGAGGCGGCTCGGCTGCACGTCCTGCGCGAGCATGGAGCGGGAGACGTCCAGCGCGACGACCACGTCGATGCCCTGCCGCTTCGTGGTCTCGGTGTGACTTCCGCACTGAGGCTGCCCGAGCGCGATGGCGAGCAGCAGAAGCCCGGCCCCGTACCAGGTGGCCTTGAGCGAGGGCAGCAGCAGCGAAACGCCCGGCGCGAGCCTGTCCACGAGCCGGTCCGAGAGCGCGCCCAACAGCCGCTTTCTCCTCGTGAGAGCTCCGTACAGCGCCCACAACGCGAGCACGCCGGAGACGAGGATGAGGAGCAGATAGAGCGGCTGCGCGAAGCCCACTGGGTAGCCGAGCAGATGAAACCGGAGCGGATTGCCGAGGCCCGAGGTCAAGGTCATGGGAACACCTTGAGGACGGTGGCTCGGAGCAGAAGCTCCACGGCGGCGCAGAGGAACGCGAGGGCTAAAAACGGATGGAAGTATTCGACGACGTTCTGAATGGTGCCGCCGTCCATCAGCTTGGAGCGTTCCAGCGAGTCGAGGACGTTCTGGAGCCCTTCGCGGAGCTCGTCGCGATCGGTGGCGCGGTAGTACTCGCCGCCGGTGGTCTCAGCGACCTCCTGCAGCAGCTGCGGGTTGATGGGGATCTCCATCTCGCGCCAGGCGGTGTTGCCGAAGAGATCGGTGCCGGCGGGGAACGGGACCTTGCCGCCCTTGCCCACGAGGATCGTGTAGACGGGAATCTTCAGCGCCTTCGCCATCGACGCGGCGTCTTTGGGCGAGAGCTTGCCGGCGTTGTTGTCGCCGTCGGTGATGAGCACCACGACCTTGCTCTTCGCGTCCGATTCGCGGAGCCGGTTCAGCGACACCGCGAGCGCGTCACCGATCGCCGTGCCGTCCTCCAGCACGCCCGTGCGCAGCTGCTTCACGACCTCCTTGAGCACGCCGTAATCCAGCGTCAGCGGCGCCTGCGTGTACGCCGCTCCGGAGAAGACCACGAGGCCGATGCGGTCGTTGGTGCGCTGAGAGAGGAAGTCGGAGAGGACTTCCTTCGCGACGAAGAGCCGGTTGTTGGGGCGGAAGTCGCCCGCGAGCATCGAGGTGGAGAGATCCAGCGCGATGACGATGTCGATGCCTTCGACGGAGAGATCCCGGCTGCGCTTCTCGCGGATCTGCGGACGCGCGAGCGCGATGATCGCCAGCGCCACCGCCGCCATCCGGAGCACGGGGAGCAGGGGCAACAGGTACGGACGGAGCCCTCGGCCGGATTTTCTGAACGCGGCGACGGCGGGGAACTTGAAGACCGCGCGCGTACGGCGCTCCAGCACCGCCGCGAGCAGCAGCAGCGGCACAGCGAGCAACGCCCAGAGGACTCCGGGATTATGAAATTGCAGTCCCGGGGGCATTGAGCGGTCTGGTGGTGTCGTGGACGAGGCGGTAGGCGTACTGCAGAGAAGCAGCGCAGGCGTCGGGCGTGGGTTCGGCCTTGGCGAACTTGGCGAGGTCCGAGTCCTGAACGAAGCGGGAGAGCGCGTCGATGGAGACGCCCTCGGAGTTGAAGCCGCGCGCGGCGGCGAGGAGCTCGGAGCCGGTGCACTCCAGCGCCTCGAAGCCGAAGCGTTCGCCGAGGTAGCCACGCAGAATTTCGGAGAGGCGGAAGTAGAACTCGCGCGCTCGGCCCTTGCCGGGGAGGTCTTCGGCTTTCAGTGCCTCCAGCGCCTCCAGCGTGCGGACGTTCAGCGGCTTGGCGGGGACAGGCCGTGCGATGGGCGCGGGCCTGGGGCGCGTGAGGTACTTGTAGATGCCGTAGCCTGCCGCCGCCGCCGCGATGAGCCCGAGCAGCACGTAGATGAGGGTCCAGCTCCGGACCGCGACCTCGACGTTGGGCTTGTTGGCGTAGAGCGCCTCGCCCTTGTCCTCCGCGTCTTTGGGGAGGGTCGAGACCGCCTCGACGGTGAGGCCTTTGGCGACGTAGGTCTTCACGCCCTACTCGCCCGAGACGGCGAAGGTGAGGTCCGGGATCTGGTGCGGCCCGAGCTCGAACAGGTCCAGCTTCACTTTGAACGTGGTGACCGACACGCCCTTGCCGTCAGTGCGTTCGCGGGTCTGATCGACGTAGTCGAACGCGCCCAGGTCCCCGGGTGGCGGGAGCTCCCAGCGCTCTTTGGGCGAGTGGGTGATGACGAGCTCGTAGATGAAGGGCTCGCCAAGGAGAACTTTGTCGGGGACGGCTCGGGCTTTGACGTCCTGCGGGGTCGCGACACCGGCGTCAGCTTGCGCGAAGGCGAGCGCAGAGCAGAACAGAAGCGCGATGGCCGCGGCGCGGATCACGCGGCGAGCCTCCGGGAGCGGGCGCGGAAGAAGCGCTGCAGCGCGACGGAGTAGTCCTCGTGCGCTTTGAGCTCCACGTGATCCAGCTCGAGCTTCTTGAAAAGCCTCCGCCGATCTTCGCGCTGCTTCGACATCTCGCGCGCGAACTGACCGCGAATCAAAGGCGACGAGGTGTCGATGAGGATGCGCTCGCCGGTCTCGGGGTCTTCGAAGTCGACGATGCCGAGCTTCGGGAAGGCTTCTTCCAGCGGATCATGAATCACGACCGGGACGAGATCGTGCTTCCGCGCGGCGAGCTTGAGCGCGTTGTCGTAGTCCTTCGCGAGGAAGTCCGAGACGAGGAAGGTGACCGCTTTGCGCTTCGCGATGTGCGCGAGGTAGTTCAGCGGAAGTGAGAGGTCGGTGAGCTTTCCCTTGGGCTGCACGCTGAGGATTTCGGTGATGCAGCGGAGGACGTGCTTCTTGCCCTTCTTCGGCGGCACCGCGAGCTCGATGCGATCGCTGAAGAGGATGAGCCCCACGCGATCGTTGTTGGCGATGGCGGAGAAGGCGACCTGGGCTGCGACCTCGGCGGCGATCTCCGCCTTGCTGCGCGTTCCCGAGCCGAAGTCCTTCGAGGCCGACACGTCGACGAGGATCATCACGGTGAGCTCGCGCTCCTCGGTGAAGATCTTCACGTACGGCTCGTTCATGCGAGCGGTGACGTTCCAGTCGATGGTGCGGATCTCGTCGCCCGGCTGGTACTGACGGACTTCGCTGAACGCCATGCCCCGGCCCTTGAAGACCGAGTGGTACTGCCCCGCGAGCATGTCCGAGACCACCTTGCGCGTGGTGATCTCCAGCTTGCGGATGCGCTTGATGAGTTCGCGGGGGAGCATGGACGCTCTTCTGCCTCAGGGCACCTCGACGCGATCGAAGATGCGCTGGATGATCTTCTCCGGGGTGAGCTCTTCGGCCTCCGCTTCGTAGGTGACGCTGATGCGGTGGCGGAGCACATCGAAGCCAATGGCCTTCACGTCCTCGGGCGTCACGTAGCCGCGGTGGCGGAGGAAGGCGTGCGCTCGGGCGGCCTGGACGAGGGCGATGGTGGCTCGCGGTGAGGCACCGTACTCGACGTAGTCGGTGAGATCTTTGAGGCCGTACTTCGCGGGCTCGCGCGAGGCGAAGACGATGTTGAGGATGTACTCCTTCACCTTCTCGTCGACGTAGAGCTCGTTCACGATGCCGCGAGCGCGCGCGATCTGCTCGGTGTTCACGACCTTGCTCGCCTTCGGCAGAGTCAGGCCGCTCATCCGGTCCATGATGAGCTTCTCCTCCTCACGGGTCGGGTAGTTCACCTTCACCTTCAGCATGAAGCGGTCCACCTGCGCTTCGGGGAGCGGGTACGTGCCCTCCTGCTCGATCGGGTTCTGGGTGGCGAGGACCAGGAACGGCTGCGGCAGCGGGAAGGTCTGATCGCCGATGGTGACCTGCCGCTCCTGCATCGCCTCGAGGAGCGCGGACTGGACCTTGGCGGGGGCGCGGTTGATTTCATCCGCGAGGAGGATGTTCGCGAAGACGGGACCTTTTCGAACCGTGAAGTCGCCGCGCTGCTGGTTGTAGATCATCGTGCCGACGAGGTCGGCGGGGAGCAGATCCGGGGTGAACTGGATCCGGCTGAAGTGCGCGGAGAGCGTGTCCGCGATCGTCTTCACCGTCAGCGTCTTGGCGAGGCCGGGGACGCCTTCCAGCAGCACGTGGCCGTTCGAGAGCAGGCCAATCAGGATCCGGTCCAGCATGTACCGCTGTCCGACGACGACGCGGTTGGATTCCGTCTGGAGGAGATCAACGAAGGCGCTCTCAGCCTGGACCTTCTCGGTGAGCGCTCGGATATCGATGTTCATACGGGGCGCGAGTGTGCAACGGGTCTATGCGGCACGTCTCAACAATTGAGTGCGCCACGCATTTCCGGACGAATGAGGGTTTCGACGCTTAGTCAGTGTTCGTGCGGAAGCAGCTGGGCCAGCCCGAACATGAGCCCCAGGCCCGCGCCCAGCGCCACGATGTGGATGAACCGGTGGTCCTTGCCGTGGCGGTTCACGTGCGGGAGCAGATCCGAGACCGAGATGTAGAGGAACGTGCCGGCCGAGAACGCCAGCGCCCTCGCGGAGAAGGTCTCGAAGTGCAGCGCGGAGTCGAGGAGAAGGTAGATCCCCGCGCCCATCGGGACCATCAGGCCGAACGCCACGATGTAGAGCAGGCTGACCTTCTTCTGCGCGCGCTCGGAATGGAGGATCGAAGCCAGGCTCAGGGAGGACGGGAACTTGTGCGCGGTGATGGCCACCAGCGCGGTGAGACCGATGCCTTCGAGCACCGACGAGGCGAGCGCCACGCCGTCGAAGAGGGTGTGCGCGCTCATCCCTAAGAATGCGGTCAGGCCGAGCGCGGAGGGTTTGCCGTGGCCGTGCTCTTCGCACTCGGGAGGCTCTTCGCAGACGTGCACGAGGACGTAGCGCTCGAGGAGAAAGAGCGCGAGGAAGCCGATCGGGACGACCGCGAAGGACTGGTAGCCGCCCTTGTGGAACGCCTCGGGCAGCATCTCGAAGAACGCCGCGCCCAGCATGATCCCCGCCGCGAACGCGAGGAAGGTCACGCTGCGCGCGCGCTTGCCACCGAAGATGGGGATGAGCCCGCCTGTCAGCGCGGTGAGAAAAATCACCGCTGAGTAGACCGCGACCTGGAGACCGGGCGACATGAAGGGCGGCGGACCATATACGAACGGGTCACGCGTTCGTGCAGGTTGGTGAGAGAACGGCGGCTTCAAGTTCTGCACCGCGCCCGCACACTAGGGGCGTCCCTCAATACCGCCGCACGACCAGCAAGGACACCCTGCCCGGCTTCACGGTGACGTCGTAGGGCGTGCTCTGCCCTCGGTAGTTCACCGAGATCTGTTGCTTGCCTTCGGGGAGCTTCACGCGCGCGAGCTGAAACTCCGCTGGCAGTGAGAGCCAGGATCTCGTGTCCGCGTGCGTGGTCAGGTTCAAGAGGATGAACGTGAGCAGGCCCACGCCTTCGCTCTTTGTCACGGCGCCCGCTCCGGCTGCGATACCGGCTTTGACCGCGGTTGCCGCGAGGCCTTTGAGCAGCATCCTTCCGACGCGATCGTTCAGGTGGACTTTGGAGACGCTCGCGAGGTTCGTGATGACCACCGCGTTGTGGTTCACGTTCAGCGCGGTGACGGACGCGGGCGCGTGGGTCCAGCGATCTTCGTAGTACGGGATGTCGAGCAGATCGCCGTTCACCAGCTTGCCGGTGGAGTCGTAGCGATCCGGCTGCTTCTCCTTCTTCGACTGCTTCTGTGGCGAGAGGCCCGCCTCGATCACGACGAGGACCTCGCCCTCCTTCGGGCTCAGCGGGCTGTCGTCCGCCTCGGGGTACTTCTTCTTCAGCTCGTCGTACGTGTCGGTTCTGCCGGCGAGCTTCGCGACGCGCGTGAAAGCTGACGACAGTCCGCCCAGGTCCGGCTGCAGCTTGTACGCGGCCTCGTAGTCGATGAAGGCGTTGTCCCAGTCGCGCTGATCTTCGTAGAGCGTGCCGGAGATGTATCGAGCGACGGCGAGCTGCTCGTACGGCTTCTTCTCGTCGGTGATCATCTTCTGGATGCGCTCGTTCACCCGGCGCACTTCGACGAGCGCGTCCTCGTCCTTGCCCAGCGAGCCGTAGTTCAGCGCCTGAAGCACGCTGATCATCAGCTTCTCGAAGTCCTCGCCCTTGTAGGCGCGTTCGGCCTCGTTGGTGAGGAGCGTGCTCGCCTCCTGCGAGAGGGAGACCACGTCCAGCTGCTGCGAGAGCCGGTCCGCCTCGGTCAGCGTCTGGATGCTCTGATCGAACTTGCCCGCGGCGTGCTGCACCATTCCCTTGTCGAGCAGGAACAGGAGCCGGTCGCGATCGCGCACGTCCTTCTGCTCTTTGTCGAGCAGGGACAGGGCCTTGTCGTAGTCGCTCGCCTCGTAGGCTTTGCGGACATCCGCCGTCTGGCTCAGGTAGCCGCTGCAGCCGCTCAGCGCAAAACCGACGAGGATCGCGAGGACGAGCCGCACGGCCTTTGAGCTAGAGGCTCACTCCCTGCTTCTCGAACTTCTTGCGGAGCTCCTTCTCGTCCGTCCACTCCATGATCCCGGTGCGGAGGTTCGTGAGCTTGCCGGTCATCTTGTAATAGACCGACTTGTCCGCGCCCACCTCCTGCACGATGGAGCTGATCTCGCCGGTGAAGACGTAGTCCGCGGAGGCCTGCTGGCCTTTGCCCTTCGCCTGATTCGGATCGACGTAGCCTGAGCCCTGGTACTCGTATTCCTCGGCGACGTCCTGCCGCGCGTCCTTGTCCTGGAACCGGAACTTCCCGGTCTTGCTGAGCTGGACGACGATCTTGTCGCGAAGCGAGCTCATGTCGATGTGCTCGGAGGTGCTGTTCTTGAGCTTGCCCACGATGACCACGGGCTGGCCCTGCATCTGGGTCACCGTGGGGCTCGTGCCCAGCGACTCGACCATCTTCTTCGCGATGAGCTGCAGGTCGTTCTCGTTGAACTGATCCGAGAGCATCTCGATGACGTTCGGATCTTCGTAGGTGCCTCGCGTGAAGGCGCGGTTGCCATAGCAGCCGGACAGAAGCATGCAGGCGGAGAGGATGATGGTGGTTCGTTTCATGGGTGTCCTCAGTTCCATTCGCACTCGAAGCGGCTGCCCTGGTAGTTCCACTGGTAGGGCAGCACCGGGTCTCGCAGGTAGCCGGCGGTGAGGCGGCAGTTGCTCTGGATGGAGCTCCGTGGGTAGTCGAACGTGTAGAGCTGCGCGTATTTCCGCTCGCTCTCCTTGAGCTGGTCCGGATGGGTGAGCGTCGGGCTGCCCGAGGCCACGACCATCACGTTGTGCTTGCCGTAGGTGGTGAGCGGAATCACGCCCGGGAACTGGATGCGGCGGACCTGGTGCTGGATGAGCAAATCGCTCTTGTCCACCACGGTGTCGCGGCTGTTCTGGCGCCTGAGGAGCTCGTCCAGGTTGAGGCTCATCACGCGCGTGATCGGCCCGTCGTCCACGAACACGTAGAAGTACGCCTGCCGAGCGGTGCGGCTCTCGCCCGAGAAATCCAGCGTGAGCATCAGGTTCAGCTGACGGTTGGGCGCGAGCGAATGCAGCGAGATCGCGGAGAGGACGTCCTTGTTCACGCCCGCCTGCTTGAGCTTGATGAGCCCATCCGCGGACGCGTCACAGGCGCAGCGGCGCTCTTCGATCATCTTCACGAGCTGCGAAGGCTCGAAGCCGGCCTGTGAGAGCTTGGTGATCTCCGGGTCCGTCAGCGGGAGCTGATCGGATCTTTCGTAGATCTTCGGAAGCTGGTTCGAGTCCCAGTTGATGATGTTGAGCGACTGCGTCTGTCCCGCGGGGAACGGGTACGCGACGACCGGCGTGCCGTTCGCGGTGGAGACCTTCTGCTGAGCGAACGCGGTGCCGGAGAGCAGAAGCGCGGTGAGGAGAAGTCGTTTCATGGCGAGCTGCTCCTAGAACCGGTAGCCCACGTTCATGAAGATGCGGTGGTTGAACGCCGCATCCCCACCGATCGCGAGGTCCGGCGCGTAGCCGAGGCCCAGCGTCACGTGGCGCTTGATGAGGAGATCCGCGCCGATTTCGGGAGAGACGCCGAAGCGGACACCGAGGCCGGGGATGATGATGGGTCCGGCGTGCAGCGCGAGGTAGAGGCTGATCGGGTAGAAGCCCGTGCGGACTCTGGGCCCGACGAACACGTTCACGCGCGAGTTGTTGAAGAGGTACTGGCCCTGAAGATCCAGCACGAGGATCTGATCCGCCCACCAGGAGGCGGTCACGCCCACGAAGAGCGGCGCGCTGGTCGGCGTGAGCGGCTGAGACTCCTGCACGGACGCGCCCCAGTTGAGGGCGAGCGAGAACCTGTCACCGGAGGCTGAGCTGTAGCCGCCGTGACCAATCTCCGAGCCTTCCGGGCCATCGGTGCGGCCGCCGGTGTTCTGCGCGAATGCAGCCGACGCGCCGAGCAGCGAGCAGAGTCCCGCCGCGAACATCACTCCACGAATGCCCTTCATTCACCCTCCGTGCGCGGGATCGGCCAGAGGCGCGCCGGTTCTGCCAGCACGCCGGTCCCCTGCGCATAGGTCGCCGAGTTGGACGGCGAGCCTCCGGGGATATTCATCAGAAACGGAAGCCCGGCGCCGCTCAAAAATCAACGCCACAACTGGCGGATGCGCCCAGCCGAACGGTCCACGAGGATGAGCCTGTCCGAGAGCGCCTGCACGGAGGTGAACCCGTACGCGCGCGCGGAAGTGCTGACGAGGCCGTCCTGATACCCGCCTCGGCTGTCCATCACGATGGTGGTGGCCATCGTGGAGAGCGTCGCCTTCACGATGAGTCCGCCGTAGGCATTCGCGCCCACGGCGTAGAGCGTATCGCCGTCGATGGAGATGTCCTCGACGCTGCCGAGGCCCGCGAACTGGGTAGGCCGGGAGAGGACGCCGGCCGTGTCCACCTTGCGGATGTCCTGGTTGTCCGCGACCCAGAGATTGAGGGCCGAGTCCTGCGCCATGCCCGCGACGCTGGATGAGAAGTGTCCCGTCCCAACGGCGCCGTTCGCGCTGCCCGGCGTGTTCACGGTCCCCGCGTAGACGGAGACGGTCTGGGTGGTCATGTCGATCGCTCGGATGCAGTCGTTGCGGCTGTCGGTGATGAACATCAGGTCGTCGCCGGCGGGGTTCTTTCCGAAGGCGAGGTGGGTGGGCGCGTCGAACCGCGCGGTGAGCAGCGAGGTGCCGTTGCTGGTGCCAGCGGTGCCGGCGGTGGACCCCGCGTAGATCGTGACGGTCTTCGCGATGGGATCCAGTTGACGGATCCGGTTGCCGTAACTCTCCGAGAAGTAGAGCACGCCCGCGGGCCCGGTCCGGACGTCGAAGGGGCCGCTGACGCGAGCGCTGGCCCACGGACCGTCCACGTAGCCGCCGGGGTGGGTGGTCACGTTCCCGATGATCGTCTCCACGTCGCCCGTGGGGGTGATGCGGCGGAGGAGGTTCGAGTTGGTCTGAGCGAAGTAGAGGTAGCCGTCCGCCGCCATCGAGCCCGCCCACGGACGGTAGAGGTGCGCGGTCTGGCCGGGACCGTCCGCGTCGCGGTTGTTCTCGCTGACGCCGTGGAGGTCGCTGACGATCGCGCTCTGCCAGATCTGCGTCCCGCTGGTCTTGTCCACGCGGCGGATCACGTGGTTCTCGTCGTCCGCCACGATGTAGCTGTTGCCGAGCTTCACGAAGCCGCCCCAGCCGACGCCCGAGGCGGAGCTGCCGGTGCCATTGCTGTAGCCAAGCGAGTTTGCTCTCACGACCGTGGTGGCGGTTCCGCCGTCGAGATCGATCGAGATGGAGCGGATTGCGCGGTTGTTCCGGTCGCCCGTGTAGAGGAGGTTGTTGGGCTCGTCGATGATGAGCTCCAGCGGATCTTCGAACAGCGCTCCGGTCCCGACGCCGTCCTGGTAGCCGCCGTTGCCGTTCGGGTCACCGGCGATGAGGACGCTGGTGGTGGTCGTTCCAGGAGCGATGACCCGGACGCGATCGCCGCCCTCTTCCACGGTGTAGAGGTTGCCGGCGCTGTCGAGCACGACGTCGGACGGGCCGTCGTACTTCATCGTGGAGCGGGTGCCTTCGGTGTTGCCGTTGCTGCTGCCTGATTCGGTGACGACGGTGTTGCTGGAGCTCACCCAGCGGCGGATCCGATCGTTGCCGTAGTCGGCGATAAGCAGATCTCCGTTGGAGGCGAGGAAGATGCCCCAGGGATCGTTGAAGGTCGACGCGAGCGCCCCGCCGTTCGCCGCACCGCGAGCTCCGGACCCAGCGAGCGTGGAGACGGTCCCGAACGGCGTGATCTTCCGGATGCGGTTGTTCTGCGAGTCGGAGACGTAGAGGTCTCCGTTGGCCGCGACGACGGCTTCGATCGGTTCGCAGAACTTCGCGGACAGTGCGGGGCCATCCTGGAAGCCGCAAACGCCGGGCGTGCCAGCGACGAGTACGGAGCTGCCGCCATCCAGCGGAACGGAACGGATGACGTGATTGTCTCGATCCGCGACGTAGATGATGCCCTTGTCGTAGGTGAGGTAGCTCGGCCAGGCGAAGCGCGAGGTGCCCGGGAGGCCTTCCGCGTAACCGGCGGGCGAGTCGCTCGCGAGCGTGTGGAGGCAGCCGGGGACATCGTCGACGATGCCGTTGCAGTCGTTGTCGAGCCCGTCGCACTTCGTCTCGGCGGCCTCATACGTGCTCGGGTACGTGCAGTCCGAGAACCCGGCGTCGCCCGCGCAGACGCGATCGTTCGTGACGCCGGCACAGACGCCCTTCGTCTTCGTGCAGGCCGGCGCGGTGAGGTTGTTGTCCGGGGTCCCGTCGCAGTCGTTGTCGAGGCCATCGCAGACTTCAGCGGAGCTCGTTCCCGGCGTCGCGGAGCAGCTGACAGCGTCGTTGACGCAGGCGGTGACGCCGCTCACGGCGCAGGTGCCCTGCCCCGCCGTGCACGGCTGATCGAGCTGGGTCGGATCGCAACTCCCGCCGCCACCACCGGTTCCACCCCCGACGCCGCCACCGCTGCCTCCGCCCGTGCTCCCGCCTCCGCCTCCGCCGCCCGCCGAGCCGGGATCGATGCAGACGCCGTCCGCGCTGCAGACTCCATTTTCGGGACACGCGTGGTTGGCGTCGCACGCCTTGCCGCGCCAATCAGCCTTCTGCACGGTGCAAG
>JBJMQN010000525.1:0-2756 GCA_045802665.1 Myxococcaceae bacterium
CGTCCACCTTCGGCGCTGAGACCGCGGGCAGCGAGTTGGAGGGGCGGCTCACCGGCGTGCTGCCCGGTTCGATGTTCGCGCTGGGGGCGAGCTCGTCGAGGACCGCGGGGTCCGCTTCGCGCTCGATGCGTTCGGCGTAGATCTGCTGCATCCACGCCGAGAGGTGCGCGCTGGAGGCGGGGATGGAGTGCGAGATGAGGAGGTTTTCGATCGCGAGGCGGAACTCGGCGGCGTCCCGGTAGCGATCCTGCGCCTTCGGTGCGAGCGCCTTCAGGACCACTTCGTCGATCGCGGGCGGCACTTCCGGATTGAGCGAGCTCGGCTTCGGGACGAGGCAGTCCTTCACGAGCCGCAGCGTGTGCATGTCGGACTCGCCCTTGAACAGGCGCTGCTGCGTGAGGAGCTCCCAGCAGACGATCCCCAGCGCGAACTGATCCGACCGGCCGTCCATCTCCTGACCGTCGGCCTGCTCGGGCGACATGTACGGATACTTGCCCTTCAGAATCCCGGACGCCGTGTGCTGCATCCGGCCCGCAGCCTTCGCGACGCCGAAGTCGATGAGCTTCACCGCGCCGTCGAAGCCCACGAGGATGTTCTGGGGCGAGACGTCGCGGTGGACGAGGTTCAGCGGCTTTCCCTGCGCGTCCCTCGCCTTGTGCGCATAGTCGAGCCCCGCCGCCGCATCCGAGATGATCCGCAGGATGAGCCCCAGCGGGATGGGCGTGCTGATGGCGCGCGCCTTCTTGTCCACGCGGCGGAGGTCTTCCCCGGCGACGTACTCCATCGCGAGGTAGTGGCTGCCCTCTGCCTGATCCAGATCGAAGATCTGCACGAGGTTCGGATGGTTGAGCCGCGCTGCGATGCGCGCCTCGTCGAAGAACATCTCGATGAACTCTTCGTCCTCGACGAGCTGCGGGAGGATCCGCTTGATGACGAGCAGCTTCTCGAAGCCGCCGCTGCCACCCGTGCGCGCAAGGAAGACCTGCCCCATGCCACCGGAGGCGATCTTCTTGAGGAGCTGGTACCTGCCGAAGTCGACGGCCATGTGCGAGGGCGCGCCGGACGATAGGGCAATTCGCCGCGGAGCGGCTACGAAGGACGTGTGATTGGCCGCCTGCCCTGTTGCCGGACAGCCGAAGCCCGCTCGCTGATCACTGCCGAAGCTTGTAACCGCTCTTGAGCAGCACCCACGCGAGGACCGAGGTGCCCACCGCCGTCACCGTGAGAATCCCGCCGCCCAGCGCAGGATCCATCGAGCCCACGCCGAGCACCCCGTAACGAAGCCCCTCCACCATGTAAACCATGGGGTTGAAGAGGCTGACGGTGTGCCAGGGCTCGGGCAGGTTCTCCACCGCGTAGAACACGCCGCCCAGGAACGTCAGCGGCAGCATCACGAAGGTGGGGAAGAAGTTGATCTGCTCGAACTTCTCCGCCCACATCGCCGCGAGCAGGCCCAGCATCGAGAACACGTAGCTCGTCAGCAGCAGAAACCCGATCGTGGCGATGACGTGCTGAATCTCGAAGCCCACGAAGACCGCGGCCACCGCCCACGTGAGGACGCCGACCATCAGCCCCCGCACCATCGCGCCGGTCACGAAGCCGAAGATGAGCTCCATGGGGCCCAGCGGCGCCGCGAGCAGATCCACGATCGTTCCCTGAATCTTGGTGATGAACAGCGAGCTGGAGCTGTTCAGGAACGCGTTGTTCGCGATCCCGAGGAACACGAGGCCCGGGACGATGAAGTGCGTGTACGGCACCCCGTGCATCATCCGGTTCGTGCCCGCGAGCGTGTAGCCGAAGACGACGAAGTACAGCGTCGTGGAGATGAGCGGCGAGAGCACCGTCTGGCCCGGCACCCGCAGAAAGCGCCGCACTTCTTTCATCAGCAGCGTCCTGGCGCCGACCGTGTTCATCGCGGGGCAGCGCATAACGCACGCGCCGGAGAGAAGTCACTGTGGAAGAGTCGTCTTCGGATGACTCCTTCACGAACCCGCGCCGCGCGAAGAGGCTTGATCGCCGCAGCGCTGCTCGTCTGCTTCGCGCTCGCGGCCGCGGGACACATCGCCCAGCCCTTCACGGGAAAGCGCGAAGCGACTGCTCCGTTTCCCGTCTCGCCGGAGAAGCTTCGAGCGGACGTCACGAAGCTCACCACCGAGTTCATTCCGCGAGACAGCGAGCATCCCGAGGTCCTCGACCGCGCCGCCGCGTGGCTTCGCACCGAGCTGGAGCCCACCGGCGCGACGCTGTCCGAGCAGGTGTTTCAGCTCGACGGCAAAGACTTCCGAAACGTGGTCGCCGACTTCGGGCCGCTCACGGACGAGAAGATCATCGTCACTGCGCACTACGACGCCGCGAAGGGGTTTCCCGGTGCGGATGATGACGCGTCGGGGACCGCGGTGCTTCTGGAGCTTGCTCGGCAGTTGAAGGACGTGAAGCTGAAGACGCGCGTGGAACTCGTCGCCGTGTCTCTTGAGGAGGTCTCGCACCTCAAGACCGCGCTCAATGGCAGCGGGGCGCTCGCGAAGGGGATGAAAGATCGCGGCGAGAAGGTGCGCGCGATGATCTCGCTGGAGATGCTGGGCTGCTTCACGGACGCGCCGGGCTCGCAGCGGTTTCCGGCGGCAGTGCTGAAGCTCCTCTATCCGGATGAGGGCAACTACGCGGTGGTCGTCGGGAACCTCACCAGCCCCGCGCTCGTGCGGAGGGTGAAAGGCGGCTTCGCGGGCGCGACCAGGCTCCCGGTGAAATCCATCAAC
>JBJMQN010000526.1:0-4362 GCA_045802665.1 Myxococcaceae bacterium
CGCCGCCCGCGCAAAAACGCCCCCAACGTTCCGTGCAGCGACGGCCCCAGCGTGTAGACCATGCGAAGCACGGCGGTGGACATCTGCGGCTCGCGCCAGAGCGCGTTGGCCGCGTAGAGATCGGCCGCGACCAGATCCGCGAGCGCGGGGAACGATGCCAGCGCGAGCGGCGGCTCTTCTTCCTGATGATAGAGCGCGGAGTCCGGCGCGGCGCCGTAGAACGTGTGACGGCCCACGAAGACGACGTGCTTCACGCCGTAGGTGCGGCAGTGATCGAACACCGCTCGCGTGCCGCCGAGGTTGATCCGATCGCGTTCGTCGCCCGAGACCTGAAGGCTCGTGACCGTCGCCATGTGAATGACCGCGTCCGGCTTCTTCGTTCGGAAGACGTCTTCAGCGGCGCGCTTTCGGATGTCGACGGGGTGCAGCTCGAGTCCGTCTGGAACGTCCCAGAACTTTCGCGCGTCGAGACCGATCACGTGGTGACCCTGACGCATCAGGCGCGATGCCACTCGGCGAGCGAGTCCGCCGGCGACCCCCGGGATCAGAATCTTCATGACGCGAGCTCCTGCTTGCGCGCGTGCCGTTCGCTGCGGCCCTTTTCGATGAGCTCCGCGATCGCGTCCTTCACCTGTTGGACGTAGCGCTCGATCGTCGCGTCGTCTTCGCTGCCCGTGCCCTGAAAGTGCATCGGCTTGCCGTAGTGGATCTCCATCTGCACCGGCAGCGGGATGGGCACGAGGTACGCCGGCACCGGGATGTACGGCATGCCGAACAGCCTTCCGATCTTGTAGAGGTTGGTGACGGTGGGGAGCGCCGCGCCGCCGCCCAGAAATCCGAACGGGATGATCGGGGACTTCGTCTGCAGCGCGAGCCGCATGAACCCGGTGCCGAAGTTCACGAGGTTGTAGCGCTCCTTGTAGAGCTTCGCCGTGCCGCGAGCGCCCTCCGGGAACACCATCAACAGCCGATCATCTTCGAGCAGGCGAATCGCGTGCTCGGGCAGGCCGGTGAACTGACCCACGCGCCACGACATCCAGCCGGCGAACGGGAGCTGGGCGATGAACTTCTCCGCCATCCCCTGCGAGAGCCGGGGCGGCTCCATGTCGAGCATCGTGGACGCGAGCACCATCGCGCCATCCAGCGCCACGCCTCCCGAGTGATTTCCCACCAGCATCCCGCGTCCGCGCGCGGGCACGTGCTGAATGCCGTACGCCTTCACGCGGAAGTAGTTCCGGTACAGAAACCCGAGCGCGGTGAAGAACCAGTTCAGGTCCTTCTTCGACACGCCGTAGGGATCGACCCCGAGCTTGTTGAAGGGGAGCTCCAGCCGCTCGATGCGCTCTGCGATCGACTCGTTGTCCGCCATGACGCGGACGCTGCTTCAAAGCAGGTCGCTAGGCCAGCAATCTCAACAGTCCTCGAATCGCGTTGAACCCGAGGATGACGAGATCCTGTCCCGCGCTGCGACCGCCCAGCCCACGGAGGTTGTTGCTCGCTCGATCCTGCGCGTCGAGCTGCGCGTACATCGTGTTCACCCGCATCTTCGCGAGCTCCATGTCCATCGCCAGCATCTCGGGAGAGTTCGGTGCTTTCGACGCCTTCTGATTCAGCTCGTCGATCACCTGCTTCACGCGATTCGGATCCAGCACGGAGACCGGCGCATCGCAGTGGCTGCACGTCATCGACTTCTGGAGGTCCACCGGCGCGCCACAGTTGGAGCAGTTCACCACCTGCACCTGCGCGCGAAGCTCGTTGACCTCTTTCGGCGTGAGCTGAGTGATGAAGTTCTTCTCGCGAAGGAACTGAAAGAACGTGATGAACCGCCCGTGTCCCTGCGCGCAGCGGAAGTAGGTGAAGCGCGTGGTCTTCACCATGTCGAACTGCTGCGTGAGCGCGCCCTGACAACGCGTGCAGCTGAGCGCATCCGAGAGCAGCTTCTTCTCCGCGCGACGGTGCTCGGCGATCGTCTTGAAGAGCTGAATCGTCCCGGCCGGAGCGAGCTGGAGGCTCTCCTTGTCGTCGAACCAGATCCCGTCGCAGGTCTTGCAGAGATCGATCTCGACCTCGCCGCCCAGATTCTTAGGCAGCGTCCGCGGCTCCATCGGCATCTGACAGGACGGGCAATCCACGGCGCGCAGGCCTCCGAACGGGTGGGACTCAGACCATGCGGCGGGGAGAAGACCCCGTCAACTCAGGGCTGCCCGCCGTCAGCGGTGCACGAGATCAGCTCAACCATCCCTGACTGGCACTGACCGCACAGCTGCTTCGGGTGAGAAGGATCCTGACAGCTGTAGACGCACGTCACCGGGTGCTCGCAGCCGGTGGACGGCGCGCTCGGTCCGCCGCAGCCTGTGCCCATCACCAGCACTACCAACAGGACTCTCGTCATGGCGCCGCGCTACTTGATCAGTCCGATCTCACGCAGCCGCTGAGTCAGGAAGTCATCCGCGGTGATCGGCTCGTACTTCGCGGGGCCTCCGCCGCACTCGGGCAGGGGCTTGAGCACGCACTGCGGATACGGGTGCACGAAGAACGGCATCGAGTAGCGCGTGACGTCTTCCGCGGTCGTCTTCGGGTTCACCACCCGGTGCGTCGTCGCGGGGATCACGTCGTTGCTCACCCGGTGCAGCATGTCGCCGGAGTCCACGACGATCGTCCCCTGCAGCGCGTCGACCGGGAGCCATTCGCCGTCGCGCGTGAGGAGCTCGAGGCCGGAGGAGGTGCTCTCGCAGAGCAGGGTGATGAGGTTGATGTCTTCGTGCTCCGCTGCTCGCACTCCACCGGGGATGAACTTCTCCTTGAGCGGCGGGTAGTGGATCGCGCGGAGGATGGAGTTTCCGTCGGAGGCCATTTCGCTGAAGGTGTCGCGCTGCATCCCGAAGTAATCCGCGAGCGCCTGCAGCATCACCGCCGCCGCTCGATCCAGCGCGCCATACAGATCCAGCGTGTTCTTCTTGAAGGAGCTCACCTCGCCGGGCCACACGTTGCTGCCGTAGCTGGAGGTCTTCGGATTGCCGGCGGAGATCTCCCGACCGACGTGCCAGAACTCCTTCAGGTCGCCGACCTTCTGGTTCTTCGCGTGCTCCTTGCCGAAGCCGGTGTAGCCGCGCTGGCCGCCGCCGCCCGGGATCTCGTACTTGTGCTTGGTCGCGTCTGGGAGCGCGAAGAACTCCGCCACGTCCGCGTACGTCCGCTTGATGAGGTCCGCGTCCACGCCGTGGTCCGCGACGGTGACGAAGCCGAACTCTTTGAGGCCGTCGCCGAAGACCTTCACGAAGCTCGCGCGGTCTTTGGCGGTGCCGCGCGTGTAATCAGACATCCGGACAACGGGAACGGAACGGGAACGACGGCTCGGAGATGAAGAAGCGCTCATGACGGACGGCGACAATACGCAACGGGATGCCGAGCGAAAGTTCAATGAACTTGCCCGCTCGGTGGGGGCCCGAGGCGGAATCTCGCGTCTAAACGACGGGTTTTGTTGCCGTGCGCTTGACTCCCACAGGCGTGTCCTCTAGATCGGCGCACCTTTCCGCGGCCAATGGGCTTCCATGCCCGCTCGGGCTTCGCGGACAGCAGGGCAGCTTGCCCCATAAAAAGAGGGTTTTCTGATGTACGCAGTCATTCGGACCGGCGGTAAGCAGTATCGCGTCGCAGAGGGCGATGTCCTCCGCGTGGAGAAGCTCAAGGGCGACGTCGGCGCGGAAGTCACGTTCGCCGAAGTGCTCCTCGTGGGCGGCAGCGAGTCGCCGAAGATCGGCAAGCCCACCGTGGGTGGCGCGAAGGTCGTCGGCAAGATCACCGCGCAGAAGAAGCACCCGCGCGTGCTCCACTTCCGGAAGGAGAAGGAAGGTTGGACGCGTCGTCGGGGTCACCGTCAGCCGTACACCGAGGTGAAGGTCACCTCCATCAACGGCTGATTCGGCCGAAACACACTTAGAGGTTCAAGCACCATGGCTCACAAAAAGGGACAAGGCTCTTCCCGCAACGGCCGCGATTCGAATCCGAAGTACCGTGGCGTGAAGGCGTACGCCGGCGAGACGATCAACGCGGGGACGATCATCGTGCGGCAGGTCGGCACGAAGATTCACCCGGGCAACAACGTCCGGCTCGGCCGCGACTACACGGTGTACGCGCTGATCGACGGCATCGTGAAGTTCGAGCGCTACGGCAAGGACAAGAAGAAGGTCTCGGTCTATCCGGTCGACGCCGCGAAGGCGTAGTCGGACAGCACTCCGAGCAATCTCCGAGCGGGCCGTCTGGAGCGCCTCAACAAGCGCACCGGCGGCCCGTTTGGCGTTCTGAAAGACGGCTATGAAGTTCGTGGATCAGGTCCGCATCTTCGTGAAGGCGGGCGACGGC
>JBJMQN010000527.1:0-3416 GCA_045802665.1 Myxococcaceae bacterium
CGAAACCAGTGCTGCAATTACGAACTTGCGAGAAATCATTCTGGGGAGCCCTCCCTGGCTCTTGTGCCCCATCGACATCAGGGCGCCCGAAGCTAGGGAGGCTGCCGACTGATCAGAACCGGTTCGGTCGAACAGGGCGTTCGTGTTCCGAATGACGCATTCGGGCGAAGCAGGGCACCGCAGTTGACAGTCCCACCGCCCACCGTGAACGTTCGTCCCGCATGACTCTCCCGCTGCTTGCAGGCGCGGTGCTGGTGGTGCTCGGGCTTGGCTATCGGCTCTACGGCGGCTTCGTCGCGCGCCAGTACAACCTGAGCCCCGACGCCCAGACGCCGGCCACGAAGGTGAACGACGGCGTCGACTTCGTCCCCACGCGGCCGTTCTATCTGCTCGGTCAGCACTTCTCGGCCATCGCGGCGGCGGGTCCCATCGCCGGGCCCATCCTCGCGTGCAAGCAGTTCGGCTGGGGTCCGGCGATTCTGTGGATCGCGTTGGGCGTCGTCTTCATCGGCGCGGTGCATGACCTGTCCACGCTGATCGCCTCCGTCCGCCACGAGGGAAAATCGATCGCGGAGGTGGTGAAGACGAACCTCGGGCCTGGCGCGGGCGTGACGATGCTCGCGTTCATCTGGGTGGCGCTCGTCTACGTGATCGTCGCGTTCGCGGACGTGACCGCGGGCACGTTCGTCTCCGGCGACGCGGACTTGAAGGGCATGGAGTTCGCCTTCAATCCGGGCGGCGCGGTGGCGATGTCGTCGGTGCTGTATCTGCTGCTCGCGGTGGTGATGGGCTTCGTGGAGAAGTTCTTCAAGCCGCCACTGTGGCTGCAGACCGTGATCTTCGTGCCGGCCACGCTGGGCGCCGTCTGGCTGGGCACACAGCTCTCGACGATCTTCATCCTGCCGCCGAAGGCGTGGACGGTGATCATCCTCGCGTACTGCTTCGTGGCGTCGCTCGTGCCGGTGTGGACGCTGCTTCAGCCGCGCGGGTACCTGGGCGGCTTCGTGCTGTACCTCGCGCTCGCGGCGGGGACGATTGGGCTGTTCTTCGGCGGCTTCGACATTCAGCAGCCTGCGTTCAGAGGCTTCGGTGCACCCGGCGCATCTCTTTTCCCGTTCCTGTTCGTGACGATCGCGTGCGGGGCGTGCTCGGGGTTCCATGGGCTCGTCTGCTCCGGCACGACGTCGAAGCAGATCGCGAAGGAGACGCACGTCCATCCGGTGGGCTACGGGGCGATGCTGCTGGAAGCGTTCGTGGCGTTGATCGCGCTGGGCACGATCATGATCGTCTCGTCCGCGGACACCGCCGGCAAAGGGCCGGGCACCATCTACGGCGAGGGCCTCGGCCGCTTCGTCACGGTGCTCATCGGCAACAAGCACCTCGCGTTCGCCACGACGTTCGGAGCGATGGCGTTCAGCACGTTCGTGTTCGACACGCTGGATGTCTCCACGCGGCTCGG
The DNA here is from genome assembly GCA_045802665.1 of Myxococcaceae bacterium. Classification (GTDB taxonomy): domain Bacteria; phylum Myxococcota; class Myxococcia; order Myxococcales; family Myxococcaceae; genus JBJMQN01. The sequence continues at coordinate 1,460 of JBJMQN010000527.1, forward strand.
GCGCTACATCGTGCAGGAGCTGTTCGGGTGGAAGGGGAGGGCGGGCGCGCTTCTGGCGACGGGGCTGACGGTCGGCGTGCCGCTGGTGTTCGTGCTCGCGTCGAGCTCCGGCGCGTATCTGATGTTCTGGACGCTGTTCGGGACGTCCAATCAGCTGCTCGCGGCGCTGTCTCTGATGGGCGTGTCCGTGTGGCTGAAGAACAGCGGCAAGCGCTACTGGTACGTGTTCTGGCCGATGGTGTTCGTGTCGGTGGTCACGCTCTCGTCGCTGGTGCTGCAAATCAAGGCGGGGCTCGTGTTCGGCGAACCCGTCCCGCCGCTGCAGCGGATCAACGCTGTGGTGGCGGCCGTGCTGCTGGTCATGGCGAGCGGCATCCTCGCCTATGGCGTCAAGGCCCTGATGTCGCCGGGAACACCCCAACCCCGGGCGGACGTTGCGTAATGGTTGGAGCTCAAACGATTATCCACCCCGGCGCCTTTGCTTCCCCCTGACCCGAAGCCCGAGACCGAGAAGAAACCCCCCGCTCCTCCACCCGATGAGACGCCGGAGGGCTGGCATCCGCTCGAGCAGATGCGCGACGCGGTGCACGCCGTCGAAGATCGCACCTACTACCTGCTCGGCCGGGTGCGCCTCCCCGCGGCGAGCGTGCTGCCGGCCGCAGGTGCGGTCGTCGGCCTCTACGCCGGGCTCGCGGCGGGCGTGTTCGCGAACCTGATCGGGATCATGAATGGGATGGCGCTCGGGCTCCCGCGCTTGTGGGCGAAGGGCTACGGGCGGCACCACGCATGGGCGGCGGTCATCGACGCGCTGGAGCATGCGCGCTGGCACTCCGAGTTCGCGATCGTCGGGCTGCCGCTGGTGGCCGTGGCGCTGTACCTCTCGCGGCGAATCCCCGAGGGCGGCGAGCGCACGGTGGCGAAGCGGCGCTTCAAGATCCTCGCGATCCTCACCGTCCTGGCGCTGGGGATGTATTACCCGTTGCTCGCGCTCTCAGCGGTGAACGCGGCGGTGGGCCGGACGTACGACCTCATCGAGGCGTTCCAGGCACTGCCCGTGTGGGCGATCCTCTTCGCGCCTGCGCTGGGCGGTCTCGTCGTCGGCCGGATGCTCCGCGACTACCCGCACGTGCACGGACACGGCGTGCCGGAAGTCGTGATGGCGGTGAAGACGCAGAACGGGCTGCACGCGCGAGGTGGGTTGCTCAAGCTCATCGCGTCCAGCATCACCATCGGGACCGGCGGGTCAGCGGGCCGCGAGGGGCCCATCGTCTATGGCGGCGCGGCGTTCGGCTCCGCCGTCGGACGGACGCTGGGGTTCTCGCAGAAGGAGCTCGCGGTGCTGCTCGCGTGTGGCGCGGGCGCGGGCATCGCGGCCTCGTTCAATGCGCCGATCGCAGGCGCCATCTTCGCGGTCGAGATCATCCTCCGCGAGTTCGAGCTCACCGTCTTCTCGCCCATCATCCTCGCGAGCGTCACCGCCACCATCGTCAGCCGCGGCGTGATGGGCAGCGCGTCGATGATCAACCACATGGAGTACTCGCTGGTCTCAGGCTCGGAGATCTTCGCGTACGGCGCGCTGGGGCTTCTGCTCGGGTGTCTCGGGTTCGCGTTCATCGAGCTGCTCCACGGGACCGAGGCGTTCTTCAGCGGGAAGGTGAAGGGCCAGATGTCCACGTGGCTCGGCAAGCGGCCGTATGCCTTCCGCGCGATGACGGGTGGGCTCATCTGCGGCGCGCTGGCGCTGGTGTCACCGACCGTGTGGGGCACCGGGCACGAGTTCGTGAACCTCGCGGCGGTGGGGAAGCTGACGGTCGGATTCCTCGCGGTGGCGGCGATTCTCAAGTTGGTCGGCACGTGCGTGACGATTGGCTCGGGCGGCAGCGGCGGGACGTTCTTTCCCGCGACCGTGATCGGCGCGATGGCGGGGGGCGCTTTGGGCGTGGTCGTGCACCACTTC
>JBJMQN010000528.1:0-5079 GCA_045802665.1 Myxococcaceae bacterium
ACGCGCGCGGAGCTGAAGAACATCAACTCGTTCCGCTTCATCAAGCAGGCGGTGGAGTACGAGATCGTCCGGCAGGTGGAGCTGATCGAAGGAGGCGGCAAGGTCGTGCAGGAGACCCGCCTCTATGACTCCCAGCGCGGCGAGACGCGGAGCATGCGGAGCAAGGAAGAGGCGCACGACTACCGCTACTTCCCCGAGCCGGATCTGCCGCCACTCCTCGTCGCGCAGTCATTCATCGACGATCAGCAGAAGAAGCTGCCGGAGCTCCCGCGCGCGAAGCTCTCACGCTTCCAGTCGCAGTTCGGACTTCCGGCGTATGACGGCGGAATCCTCGTCGCGGATCGGCACCTCGCGGAGTACTTCGAGGCGGTCGCCGCGCACGTCCGCGACTACAAGAAGTTGTCGAACTGGTTTCTGGGCGAGCTCGCTCGGCTGATGAATGAGTCGAAGGCGACCGTCGCGAGTTTGAAATTCACGCCCGCGCAGTTCGGTGAGCTGCTGGAGACGGTGGAGAAGGGGACCATCTCGAACAACGCCGCGAAGGATGTCTTCGGTGTGATGTTCGCGACCGGCCGCGCGCCCGCGGAGATCATTCAGGAGAAGGGCCTCGCGCAGGTGCAGGACGTGGGCGCGATCGAGAAGATCGTCGACGAGGTGCTCGCGAAAGCCCCCGGTGAGATCGAGAAGTACAAGGCCGGGCAGAAGAAGTTGTTCAGCTTCTTCGTCGGGCAGGTGATGAAGGCGATGAAGGGGAAGGGCAATCCCCAGCTCGTGAATGAGCTGCTGAAAAAGAAGATCGGAGAGTAGTCACTTCGACTTTTTCTTCGCCGCCTTGGCCTCCAGCTCCGAGACGATCTTGAGAAGCCGCCGCTCGCGAGTCTCCTCCTGCTTCGCGCCGGTGATGAGCTGCGCGAACTCCTTCTGAGTCGTGAACGAGCTCGCCTCCCAGCCGGCCTTCGCGGCCTTGTTCTTGCCGAAGACCTTCTCCAGCTGAGGCGGGACGTCGACGGTGCGCGGGTCGGTGTCGTGCTCGATGGTGACCTTCACGACTTCGCCGCTCCCCACGCCCGCCTTCTCCGCGACTTCTCTGCGCACCGGGATGATGTGGCAGCCGCCGCCCATGTTCGACATGGAGCTCCGGTAGGTGAACTTCTTGAGGGTCACCTTCACCGGCACGCGCCCGTTCGTCCCGAAGACGTCTTTCACCGAGAAGGGGACCTCGATCCACCCTCCCACCACCTCGCGCTTTCCGGGGGACTTGAGCTTCACCTCGAACGTCTTCTTGATGTTGGGCACGCGGATCTCCTCACTGGCGCCGAGACCCTAACGCGTGAAATGCAGGGGTGGCATGCGAATCACCCTCGTCGTCGTCGCCGTCGCGGTTCTGTCCGGGTGCGGTTCCAAGGCGAAAGATCCTGGTCCGGCGGAGTGCGGCTCGCTCCCGGACTTCGGGCTGCAGCTGTGTCAGCCGGCGTCGCTTTCGCAGGTGCAGGCGGAGGGCATCTGGAACATGCAGGTGCGGCTCGATGGGTTCGAGCCGTTCGCGGATGTGTTCTCGCTTCAGAGCGGCAACGAGCAGCTGTTCGCCAATCCGCTCTCGGACAAGGACATCGGCAGCGATCATTTCTACCTGTCGACGACGTTCAACCGGACGGATGGGCGGACGGTGAAGTGGGGCTTCGCCGGTTGCACCGCGAGCTCGCCAGCGCAGGTCGAAGGGAAAGTCACCGCGTGCGTGAACGGTCAGCGCAGCGCGGTGGGAACTTTCACGGCGAAGCGTATTCAGCGGCCGGCGGACGAGCAGGAGGCCTCGGGGCTCACGCTGGTCAGCGAGCAGAAGGTCGCCGAGGGCGTTGCAGTGGATGTCACCGTCTCCGGGAACGCCGCGTATGTCGCGTCGCTGACGGGCGGGGTGAGCGTGTTCGACATCACGGATCGTTCGCAGCCGGTGGTGATGACGCATCTGCCCGCGGACGGCGGCTACTGGAACGACGTGGCGGTGAACAACAACACGCTCTACGTCGCGACCGCGGAGCAGGGCGTGCTCGCGTTCGATGTGACCAATCCCGCGAAGCCCGTGCGGGGCAACTCGCTCCCGCTGGACCTGCCGAACGTTCACACCGTGCTGTTGGACGGCACGCGCCTGTACGCGATGTCGCCGGATCCGATCGGCGAGACGATCATCTTCGACGCGGCGAACCCGACCCTTCAGGAGCTCGGCCGCTTCCGCGCGAGCAGCACCGATCCATCCACCAACCATTTCCCGCATGACGCGTGCGTGCTCGACAACCGGCTGTACGTGAACCACTGGGCGAGCGGCGTCGTCGTGGCCGACGTGACCAACCCGGCCAACCCCACTCAGCTCGTGCAGATCGACAGCGCGCACAAGACGAGCCACGCGTGTGCCGTGGGCCACTTCGGGCAGAACACGTACCTGTACGAGGGCGGCGAGGACTGGGGCGCGAGCCTGCGCGTCTTCGACGTCACGAACATCCAGAAGCCGTCCGGCATCGTCACGCAGGTGGACCGGCGTCCGGAGATCTCCATCCACAACATGCAGCTCGTGGGGAACAAGCTCTACGTCGCGTGGTACCAGGACGGCTTGCGCGTGTTCGACGTGACGAGCCCCACGAAGCCCACGCAGATCGAGTACTTCAATACCTGGCGGGAGTCGGATCCGGGGCGCGGGAGCTCGTTCTACGACGGGACGGTGGGCATCAACGTCCCGGGCGACGGGTTCATCTACGTCGCTGAGGCGAGCCGCGGCCTCATGATCTTCAAGGAGCCGTGAAGATGCGGCGGTCAAGCCATACGCGCAGTTTCGATCTGCTGTGGTTCGCCGCTGTTGCCGCCGCGCCGACGCCGTTCAAAGCTCTGTGCTCAATGAAGCGCATCGCAGTGCTGTTGTCCGTGATGGCGGTTGCCAGCTCGTGCTCGCAGGTCGGGAAGGCGGACTCGATCCTTCCCGAGGGCAGCGACTCGGGCGTCTTTGATTCCGACGCGGGAGGAGAGCGGGATTCGGGCACGGAGCTCGATCCGGATTCCGGTACTCCTGACTCCGGCACGCCCGACTCGGGGATCGCAGGGCCGGTCATCAGCGCGGTGAACGCGAACAACATCACGCAGAGCTCCGCGATGATTCATTGGACGCTGAACGAGCCGGGCACGGGTCAGGTCGAGTACGGCACGACGACGGCGTACGGGCAGGTGAACACGCCGGAGCTTTCGTTCAACTACTCCGCGCACTCGCAGCCGTTGAACGGGCTCACGGCAGGCACGCTGTACCACTACCGCGTGAAGTCGCAGAACCAGGCGGGCGGGGTGAGCGTGTCGGGCGACTACACGTTCACGACGCTCACCGCCTCGACGACGACTGGAAATCTTCCCGCGAAGGTCGTGGGCGGCTACTTCACGACGTGGGAGCCGCGAAACAACGCCTCGCTCCAGAACATCGTCGACAACACCAACTACAACCTCGTCTACGTCGCCTTCGCGACCGGCACGAGCCTGTCGTCCGGAACGCTTCAGCTCACCACGCCGCCCGGCGCTACGAGCGCGGCCGACTTCAAGAGCCAGATCGCCTACGCGAACGCGCACGGCGTGAAGGTGATCATCTCCGTCGGCGGCTACTTCGATCTCGGCGGCAGCAACTCCGGCTACGTCCTCGACAGCACCGCGAAGGTGGACCAGTTCATGGCGTCGATGCGCGACTTCCACGACAACTGGGGCTTCAACGGGATGGACTGGGATCTCGAGCACGGCAACCGGCCCGACGTCGCTGGGATCGTCTCCGCGTCGCAGCAGATGCGCAGCGAGTTCGGCTCAACCTGGATCATCGCGTGCGCACCCGGCGCGGATCTGTCCACGTGGGTGGGGCCGAGCGGAGTGCTGGACACGCTCGGAGTCGGCGGCTGGGATGCCGTGGGCGAGCAGATCTACGACATGGGCCTGTCACCCTCCGACTATCAGGCGAAGATCGTGAATCGGATGACCGTGCTCGCGAACAAGTACGGCGCGGACAAGGTCGTGCTCGGGAACAAGTACCGGCGTGACTCGCCTTCGACGCCGGATGATCCAACGGCCTACGTGCCGATCTCCACGACGACTGCCGCGCTGAGCGATCTGCGCGGCGCGGGGATCAACATCCGCGGATCATTCGTGTGGACGATCCAGAGCGATTCGGATCAGTCGTATGCGTGGTCGTCGGGAGTCGGTGGCGACATCCTTGCTCACCCGTAACCGCATGCTTCAACGATCGTCGCGATGGCTCGTGCTCTTCGCGGCGTTGGGCCTCGAGCAAGGCTACTTCGAGCGTTAGACGCGCACCGTCCGCAGCGTCTCGACCTCGTCGAACTGCGGCTTGAACCCGGTCGCTTTCTTGAAGCTGCTGCCGTCCACGACGATCGGGTACTTGATGTGCGTGAGCGCGCCGGCGGGAAGGGACGGTAGCCCTCCTCGTCCCATCACGCGCTGAAGCAGAAACTCGGGCAGCGGCACGGCGGTGCGTCCGCTCTCCTTGATGATCGTGGACAGCGGCAGCGGAGAGGGGCCCGCCACGTTGAAGATGCCTTTCAGGTTCTTCTCCAGCGAGAGGATGATCGCGGTGACGGCGTCGTCCTCGTGCATGAACTGAAAGAGCGGATCGTAGCCGAGCACCATCGGCACGCGCCGCCCGCGCAAGAACGCGCCCAACGTTCCATGCAGCGAGGGCCCCAGCGTGTAGACCATGCGCAGCACCGCGGTGGACATCTGGGGCTCGCGCCAGAGCGCATTGGCCGCGTAGAGATCGGCCGCGACCAGATCCGCGAGCGCGGGGAACGACGCCAGCGCGAGCGGCGGCTCTTCTTCCTGGTGGTAGAGCGCGGAGTCCGGCGCGGCGCCGTAGAAGGTGTGGCGGCCCACGAAGACGACGTGCTTCACGCCGTAGGTGCGGCAGTGATCGAACACCGCTCGCGTGCCGCCCAGGTTGATCCGATCGCGTTCGTCGCCGGAGACCTGAAGGCTCGTGACCGTCGCCATGTGAATGACCGCGTCCGGCTTCTTCGTTCGGAAGACGTCTTCAGCGGCGCGCTTTCGGAT
>JBJMQN010000529.1:0-4978 GCA_045802665.1 Myxococcaceae bacterium
AGCTTCTGGATGTCTTCGGTGGCTTCCTGCTCGGCGACGTCGAGGACGTCGTCCACGGTGATGATCCCGACGAGGAACCCCTTGCTGTCCGTGACCGGGAGCGCGACGCGGTCGTACTTCTCGAATGCGGCGACGATCTCATCTCGCGGCGCGGTGGCGGGGATCGACACCAGGTGGCGATCGTTGAGCTCGTGGATCGTCGTCTGCGGCGGCGCGAGGACGATCGTGGACAGGCGCAGGTCGTCGATCAGAAACCCCGCCTGATCGGTGACGTAGATGACGTTCAGCGTCTCGGACTTCTTCGCGTTCTGCCGGATGTATTCGAGCGCCTGCGCCGCCGTCATCTCCGGCCGCACCGCGATGTAATCCGGCGTCATGAACCGGCCGGCGGTCTTCTCCGGATAGCCCAGCAGCTGCCGCGCGACCTTCAGCTCCTCCGGCGTGAGCGTCGCCAGCGCCCGGCGCGTGACCTCGGCGGGCAGCTCTTCCAGAAGGCGCGTGCGATCGTCCGGCGCCATCTCGTTGAGGATGTTCGCGAGCTGCTCGGTGCCGAGCGTGCCGATGAGCTCGGACTGCTGCTCCACCGGCAGGTACTCGAAGGACTTGGCGGCGAGATCTCTCGGGAGGAGGCGGAAGAGGATGCCCTCGTCCTCCGGCGGGAGATCGGTGATCACCTCCGCGAGATCCGGCGGATCCATGTCCGCGAGCACATCTCGCAGCGACGCCCAGTCCTTCTTGGCGATCAGCTCTTCGAAGTCGGGCTTGAGGAACGTGCCAAGCATGGGAAGTCGCCACTCTCGGAGCGGCGGCGCATGGTGTATGAATCGCGCGCCATCGGAAAGGGAGATCTCGTGGTCGCGCAATCGAAGTCCGCTGCTACAGAGAAGGGGAAGAAGGCAGGCCGTCCGCCGACGCTGGACCAGTTCGGGGGGCCGGAGCACCGGCAGTTCCCGCGGGCGAAGATGGAGGTCCCGTTTCAAATCTGGATTGGCGAGGAGAATTCGCCGCGCTTTTCGGCGACGCTGCAGTCCACCAACGTGAGCGTCAGCGGCGCGTTCCTGGGCACGACGTTCTTTCTGCCCATCGGCTCCATCGTGAACACCCGCTTCGTCCTCGAAGGGGACGACGACGCGGTGGAGGCGAGGGCGGAGATCGTTCGCGAGGAGCGGCCCGGCGGGAAAAACACGAATAGCGGGATCGGCATCCGCTTCATCGAGTTCTTCAAGCAGACCGAAGTGTCGCTCGCGCGCCTGTTTCTTGAAGAGCAGCTCGCCGTGTTCGTGCGGAAGTACCTGAGCTCGCAGCGAGCGCGTTCGCTCGACGACGAGACGGAGCGGATCATGGACGCCGTCGCCGCGTGGGAGCTGCGGAAGATCACCTCCGACGAGAAGGATCCCTGGCGGACGATCTGAGCTGAGCTCGTCGCTACGCGCTCAGCCGCTTCCTGCGCTCAGCCTGATAGTGCGCGGAGCAGAGGCCCTTGCTCCGCGACGGGCGGAGACAGCCCTCCACTTTGCAGCGGCGATCCGGCGGCGCGGGGACGAGCACGGCCTTCGGCGGACGCCCTCGGCGGCGGGGACCGAAGGCGCCATTGGGCATCGTGAAGCCGGACTGCGCCAGCGCCTGATTGAACGCGCGCGCCATCCCGCGGCCCATCGCTTCGCCAATCGTCTCGGCCCAGCGGAGGAACGCCGGCGACTGCGCGAGTGGCAGGAGTTGCGTCGAATTCTTTCGAGGGCGTGGCATGCTCGATGGTTCCTGTGCGAACGGCGGGCCGGGTATTTCGCCGCGCGAACGCTCACTGTCAACGGTCGGAGGGGACACATCGTGCCGAAGAAGAAGAAGGGCAAGGCCTCGCACTTCACGGACAAGACGCGCGAGGCGTACGAGTTCAAGGTGTTCCCGCCGGGGACCGTCGCGTTGAAGGACGTGAAGCTCGACTCCGAAGTGACGGATCACGACGCGTACGAAGAGGAGCTGGAGTCGCTGCAGAAGAAGCTCTTCGAGAAGCAGATCAAGCTGTTCCTCCAGCAGAAGCGCGCGATGTTCGTGTTCGAAGGATGGGATGCGGCGGGGAAGGGCGGGGCGATCAAGCGGCTGACCGCGCTGATGGATCCGCGAGGCTACAAGGTGTGGCCCATCGCCGCGCCTCGCGATGCGGAGAAGCGGCATCACTATCTGTGGAGGTTCTGGCAGCGGCTGCCCGAGGCAGGCGAGCTCGCGGTGTTCGACCGGAGCTGGTACGGCCGGGTGCTGGTGGAGCGCGTGGAGGGCTTCTGCCGCGAAGCCGAGTGGCAGCGCGCCTACGACGAGATCAACGCGTTCGAACGGATGCTGACCGACGACGGCGTGGTGATGCGGAAGTTCTTCATCCACATCGACAAGGACACGCAGCTCAAGCGCTTCAAGGAGCGGCAGAAGGATCCGATCAAGAACTACAAGATCGGCGACGACGACTGGCGGAACCGCGCGAAGTGGAAGCAGTACGAGAGCGCGATTCAGGACATGTTCGATCGGACGCACCGGCCGGACGCGCCGTGGATTGCGGTGCCCGGCGATGACAAGCGCTTCGCAAGGCTCGCGGTGCTGCGCGAAGCCAACAAAGCACTGAAGGATCTCGTAAAAGAGTAGAGCGCCGAAGCGGCGATCCGCTCGACGCTCAACGCCAGCGCTTACTGCCCGCCTACTGCCCGATCGCCTTCTGAATCGCGTTCTCGATCCGGCGCTTGGCGTCCTGCGCTCCGACGATCTGCTCCACGACCCGGCCGCCCTTGAACATGAGGAGCGTCGGGATGGAGCGGATGCCGTACTGCTGCGGCGTGTCCTGGTGATCGTCGATGTTCATCTTCGCGACCCGGACCTTGCCCTTGTACTGGCTGGCGAGCTCGTCGACGACGGGGGAGATGGCCTTACAGGGGGCGCACCAGGTGGCCCAGAAATCCACCAGCACCGGGGTCTGCGAGTCGAGGACCTCTTTCTTGAAGTCGCCGTCGCCCACGTTCATCACATCCGCGCCTGCCATAGGACCGTTCTCCTTTGAGGGCCGTCCAATAATACGCGGCCTTCTGTGCCGCAACGGGCTGGTCGTTACCTCGCTGTCCAATCCATCCCGGGAAACATCAGGGGGCAGGGGCTGTTAGAGTCGCGCCCGTGCCAAAGCAATTTCTCCCCCAGAACATGCTCGAAGATTGGGCGCTGAACGACCAGGCGGACCTCAAGGAAGGCAAGCTCGTCTTCGCCTCCGACAGGGCCAGCTTCGTGGTGTCTCCGGCGGTCCACTTTCAGAAGCTCGCTACGGGGGCAGACGAGCAGAAGCTGCTCGACAAGGTGAAGACCGTGAGCCAGCTCGAGAAGCTGGGGGCCGAGCACATGGCGGACTCCGTCATCCTCGGCGACACGGCATACGAGGTGGCGAGCGGTTACGTGGTCGACGTCCCGGGCAAGGCGCCCGACACGAAAAAGAAGTCCAATCCCGAAGCCGATCTGCTCGCCGATTTCCTGCTCAACAAGCTCTAGATGACGCGCTCGCTGCTCGACATTGCCTGCCACATCTACGGCCTCGCTGCCGTCGTGTACCTCGCGTTCCTCGTGAGGCAGTGGAAGCCGCTCGCGACGGCAGGGCGCATCGTCGTGGCCTCGGGCCTGATTCTCCACGGCATCTCGCTGGCGCTCCTGCTCTCGAACGAAGGGGGAGCTCCGCGGGGCTTCTCCGACGCGCTGTCGATGCTCGCGTTTCTGCTCCTCGCGATCTTCCTGCTGCTGGATCTCCGCTACACGCTGCCGGTCGCGGGCGCGTTTCTCCTGCCTGCCGCGCTGGCTGTGCTGGTGCCGTCGTTCATGGTGGGCAATGGCGCGGGCGGGCTGCCGGATTCGGTGCGCGCGCCGCTGCTGCCGCTGCACATCTCCGTCGCGCTGCTGGGGATCGCCTCGTTCGCCGCGGCTGCAGGCGTGGCCGTCATGTATCTGCTGATGGAGCGGCAGGTGAAGGGCAAGAAGTTCGGGCTGCTCTTCTCGCGGCTGCCGTCGCTGCACTTCCTCGATGAGCTGAACCGCAAGCTGGTGGTCGCCGGGTTCATCGCGCTGTCCATCACGCTGGTGACCGGCGCGTTCTTCGTCTCCAGCGCGAGCTTCTTCTGGGCCTGGCAGCCCAAGGAGATCGCGACGGTGGTGGCGTGGGTGGTGTTCGCGTCGCTTCTGAACGCTCGCGTGTTCGCGGGCTGGCAGGGCAAGCGCGTCGCCGTGCTCACGATGGCGGGCTTCTGCATCCTGCTGGTTTCCTTTCTCTCCTCGTACAACGTGACGGCGGTCGTCGCGTCTGCGGGCGTGCACTGAGCGAGCGGCTCTCCATGGAACTGCTCTGCCTCGGCATCTCGTACAAGACCGCTCCCGTCGGAGTGCGGGAGAGGCTCGCGCTGACGACCGAGCAGCAGGCAGAGGCGCTCTCCGCGCTCGCTCGCGTGGGCGAGGTGATGCTGGTTTCCACCTGCAACCGCGTGGAGTTCTACGTCGCGTCCGAGGAGCCGCAGCTTGCGCGCGAGGCGCTCCTGGGAACGGTCACCGCGTTCGGCGGCGCTGAGGCGGCCAATCACCTCTATGAGCAGCGCGCTGACTCCGCGCTGGTTCACCTGTTCCGCGTCTCCTCCAGCCTGGATTCGATGGTGCTCGGCGAGGCGCAGATCCTGGGACAGGTGAAGGACGCGTTCGAGCTCGCGCAGAAGCACGGCACGATGAAGGGCGAGCTCGCGCGGGCGTGTCAGGCAGCCTTCGCCGCCGCCAAGCGCGTGCGCAGCGAGACCGCGATTGGCCGCTCCGCGACGTCGATGGCCTCAGCCGCGGTGGAGATGGCGACGAAGATCTTCGGCTCGGTGAAGGGGCGCGCGGCGCTCGTCGTCGGCGCGGGCGAGATCTCGGAGCTGTCCGCGCGGCACCTGCTCGCCGCGGGCGCAAAGCGCGTCATCATCGCCAACCGCACCTTCGA
>JBJMQN010000530.1:0-6270 GCA_045802665.1 Myxococcaceae bacterium
CCGCTGCCGAGATCGCGCAGGAGCACGCCGCCATCGCCCACGACGAGCTCGCAGTGGCGGCGGGACGCGGAGGGATCCGAGAGCTTCCACTCGCAGCCGGCCGTGCGGCCGATGACCATCCGCACGCCCTTGAACATCTTGCTCTTGCCCGAGTCAGGGCCGGAGACGATCTCCAGCTTCAGCGGCGGGCCGGCGCGGGTTGCATCCGGTGAGTCGTTCTTCGAGTCCTCTTCCTCCAGCTCCTCCAGCGGCGCCACGCGCGTCTCGCCGGTGCGCCGTCCCGGAGGACCGCCGCGGCCAACCTGCGTGGAGTCGCTCCGAGCGCCCGGCGTCTCCACCGGCGAGAAGTCATCGTCCTCGGGGAGCTCGTCGTCCTCGCCGTAGATGTCGCGGTCTTTGCTGAAGCTCGCGGGGAGCGCGTCGTCGCCGAGGAACTCGTTGGACTTCGGCTCGTCGCCTTCGTCTTCGGCGTCCGGATCGGCTTCGGCCTCCGCGTCTTCGGCGGCCTCGTAGTTCGAGCCGGTCTCGTAGCGCGGCTGCTCGCGGCTCATCTTGCCGGGAGGTGCTTCCCAGTCGGTGCCTTCGTCGTCCGGCGGGAGCTCGGCGGCGTCGTCGGTCGCGTCGGGCGGTTCGTCGGGCCGGAGTGGCGCGCGGAGCTCGGTCTTCTCGTTCGGCCGAGGTTTTCCCCGGCGCGAGGCCGGCTCAGCGCGTGACGAGATGGATTTACGAGGGGGCATGAATGAGGCGCAGAAGCGCCCAGACTGTAGTCGCCTCTCTGCCACGCGGGAAGGGAGACGAACGGCATCGGACTCACATCGAAGGACCCGCGATTTTTCCCGTGAATCGCGGCGCGGAGGCGAGCAGTTTTCCCTCCATGCCCTCACTGCACCGGCCTCAAAAGGCCAAAGCAAAGAACGCTCCCTCGCCTACCCCCCAGACCAGCAGCCCTCTTCTTCCGCCGGGGTTGATGGAGAAGCTGCTCGGGACCGCGATGTCGCGCGGTGGAGATTTCGCCGAGGTCTACGTTCAGCGCGGCGTGACGACGGCCGTCACGCTGGAAGAAGAGAAGATCAAGAGCGCGCAGACCGGGCTCGTGCAGGGCGTGGGCATCCGCGTCATCTCGGGCCAGAAGGTCGGCTACGCGTACTCGGACGATCTGGAAGATGAGTCGCTCTTCCGGGCCGCGCAGACCGCCGCCTTCATCGCGCAAGGCGGTGGCTCCGAGGCAGCGTTCAAGGTGAGCCGCGTCCCGGCGCCCTCGTACTACCGGGTGTCGATGCCGCTCGAGAACATCGACATCGCGAAGAAGACGGACCTGATTCTGCGAGCGGACAAGGCGGCTCACGCGTACGACAAGCGCGTGCGGCAGGTGATGGCGACGTACGTGGATCAGACGAAGCGGATCTGGATCGCGAACACGGAAGGTCGCTACGCCGAGGACACGCAGGACATGTGCCGGCTGTCAGTGCAGGTCGTGGCGGAGGGCAAGAACAAGGACAAGCGCACCGGCTTCTTTGGCGGCGGCGGGCGGGTGCCGTTCACGCACTTCGAGACGTTCACGCCGGAGCACGTCGCGCGCGAGGCCGCGAGGCAGGCGATCGCGACGCTGGGCGCGGTGGAGGCGGAGGCGGGACAGCAGACGGTGGTGCTCGCGCCGGGCTGGTCCGGGATCCTGCTGCACGAAGCGGTGGGGCACGGGCTGGAGGCGGACTTCATCCGCAAGGGGACGTCCGCGTTCACCGGGAAGCTGGGTCAGCGCGTCGCGTCCGACAAGGTCACGGTGATCGACGACGGCACGGTGGCGAACGGGCGCGGATCGATCAACGTGGACGACGAGGGCAACCCCGGCGAATGGAAGACGCTGATCGAGAAAGGCGTGCTCAAGCAGTACCTGTACGACGGGCACAACGCGAAGATCATGGGCCAGAAGAGCACGGGCTCGGGGCGGCGCGAGTCGTTCAAGCACATGCCCTTGCCCCGGATGACGAACACGTATCTGGCGCCGGGGGATGACGATCCGAAGGACATCATCCAGAGCGTGAAGAGCGGCCTGTACTGCGCGAACTTCGGCGGCGGGCAGGTGGACATCACGAACGGCAACTTCGTGTTCGAGATCAGCGAGGCGTACGAGATCGAAGACGGGAAGCTCGGCCGTCCGGTGAAAGGCGCGACGCTGATCGGCGTGGGCCCCGAGGCGCTCAAGAACGTGACGATGGTGGGCTACGACTCGATGCCGGATCCGGGTCTGGGAACCTGCGGCAAAGATGGCCAGAGCGTGCCGGTGGGAGTGGGCCTGCCGACGCTGCGCATCGACAACATGACCGTGGGCGGCACGAAGGTCGGGGGTGCGCGATGAGCGCCGTGGACTATCCGAAGCTCGCGAAGAGCCTCGTCGCGAGGGCGAAGAAGAGCGGCGCGCAGCAGGCGGAGGTGTTCCTGCAGGTGGGCCGCGAATCGTCCGTTCGGGTGCGGGATGGCGAGATCGAAGATCTCACTCAGGCGACGTCCAAAGGCGTGGGCATCCGCGTGTTCGCGAAGAACCGGCTCGGGTTCGCGTTCACGTCCGACTTCAACCCGAAGAGCCTCGAGTCCTTCGTGGATCGAGCGGTGGAGCTCGCGAAAGCCGCCGCGCCGAACGCGCTCAACGGCCTGCCGGAGAAGAACGAGCTCAAGAAGAGGCCGAAGCTGGAGGGGCTCTTCGACAACGAGGTCGCGGAGCTGGCGCCAGATTGGAAGATTCAGCGAGCGCTCGAGATAGAGAAGGCGGGCAAGTCACACGATCCGCGCATCAAGACGTTCGAGAGCGTGGGCGCCGGTGACTACGTGAGCGAGGTGCACATCGCGTCGTCCGAGGGGCTTCTGGACAGCTACTCGGGGACGTACGTGTACCTGTACGCGGTGCCGGTTGCGCAGGACAGCAACGGTCAGCTCCAGACCTCGTACTGGGTGGACTACAAGCGGTTCTTGAAGGATCTCGATTCGGCGGAGGCGGTGGGGAAAGAAGCCGCTCGGCGAGCGGTCCGGATGCTCGGTGCGCGCAAGGTGAAGACGCAGCGCGTGCCGGTGATCTTCGATCAGCAGATGGCGGCGTCGTTCGTGGGGAACATCGCGTCGGCGGCGAACGGAGATTCGATCTTCAAGAAGTCGTCGATCTTCGCTCCGCTGCTCGGGAAGAAGGTCGCGGCGGAGAACGTGAGCATCGTGGATGACGGGCTGTTGCCCCGCGGAATCGCGAGCTCGCCGTTTGATGGCGAAGGCGTGCCCACGCGGAAGACCTCCATCATCGAGAAGGGCGTGCTGCGGAGCTTTCTGTACGACGCGTTCACCGCGCGGAAGGCGAAGACGAAGAGCACGGGCAACGCGTCGCGGGGCTACTCGAGCCTGCCGCACATCGGGATCAACAACCTCTACATGGAGCCCGGGAGCACGCCGCCCGACGAGATGATTCGTGGGGTTAAGAACGGCTTCTACGTCACGGCGATGCTGGGGAGCGGCGCGAATCCCGTGACCGGCGATTACTCGCGCGGCGCGAACGGGATGTGGATCGAGAACGGGGAGCTTGCGTTCCCGGTGCAGGAGGTCACGGTCGCGGGGAATTTGCTGAAGATGCTGGAAGGCGTCGACGCGATCGGGAGCGATCTCGAGTTCCGTGGCAGCGTCGCGGCGCCCACCATTCGTTTCGCAGAGCTCACGGTTTCGGGGGAATAGACAGCTATGGGAGCCAGGAAGGCCGCAGCACCGAAGAAGCCGTCGACGAGGAAGCCGCGCAGAAAGAAGGTCGCGGCGGGGAGTAAGGGCCTCGATGCGATCGCGGTCTCGCAGGAGCCGTCCGCGGAGGGTCAGGCGCTCGCGAATCTGATCAAAGAGGACGGCGGGTATCCGCTGGCCACGTACCGCGAGCCGCTGGGCGGACACACGATCGTGTTCGCGTCGCTGCCGATCGAGAAGGTCGAGCCGACGCCGTTTCAGCGCGACGTCTCGCTGCCGCACGTGAAGCGGTTGGCGACGGCGATGGAGCGGCTGGATCGATACCTGGATCCGATGATCACGATCCGGAAGGACGGGAAGTACTGGAGCCCGAACGGCAATCACCGCCTGAACGCGGCGCGGATGCTGGGGGCGAAGTCGGTGATCGCGCTCGTGCTGCCGGAGGAGGACACGGCGTACCAGATCCTCGCGCTCAACACGGAGAAGGCCCACAACCTGAAGGAACGCTCGCTGGAGGTGATCCGCATGTACCGCGGGCTCGTGGGCGCGAAGACCGGGAAAGAGAGCGAGTACTCACCCTTGTTCGAGGAGCCGCCCTTCATCACGTTCGGCGTCTGCTACGAGCAGAGACCGAGGTATTCCGCCGGCGCGTACAACCCGATCGTGAAGCGGATCGAAAAGTTCCTCGATGTGCCGTTGGAAGAGGGCCTCAAGATCCGCGAGGCGCGAGCGAAGAAGCTGCTCGAGCTGGACGACGAGGTCGTGCGCGTCTCGAACGATCTGAAGGCGAAGGGCTTTCAGAGCCCGTACATCAAGAACTTCGTCGTCGCGCGCATCAACTTCGTGCGCTGGCTGAAGGACACCTCCGAGCTCGAGTTCGACAAGACCGTGGATGAGCTGATCGCCAAGGCGAAGAAGTTCAACACGGAGGGAGTGAAGAAGGAGGACATCGCGAAGATGGGCGGTGGTGGTGGCGGGGGTGAGGAGGCGGAGGAGTAACGCAACAAGGAGGCGCGGTGCCGGGTGGCGCGCCAAATCCCGTCCCCCTCCTCCGCTACGCGGCCACCCCGTTCATCTTCCGCAGCATTCCCTCAATCACATCCGCCGCGACCGGCCGGCTGAACAGAAATCCCTGCGCCTGCTCACACCCGAGCGCCTTCAACTGTCCCTGCTGAGCCTCGGTCTCCACGCCCTCCGCGGTGAGGTGAAGATTGAGGCCATGCGCCAGCGCCGCGATCGCGCGCACCGCCTCAGCGCCCTGCCCCGGCTGGTCGAGCCGCGACACGAACGATCGATCCACCTTCAACCCCGTCAGCGGCAACCGGTGCAGATACGAAAGCGACGAGTACCCGGTCCCGAAGTCATCCATCACGACCTGCACGCCCGCGTCGCGCAGCCGAAGCAGGGTCTTCGAGATCCGCTCGGGATCCTCGAACACCAACCCCTCCGTGATCTCAATCGCGATCGACTTCCGCGAAAGCCGCGCGCCATCGATCGCCGCAAGAGATCTCTCCACGAAATCCACGCGATCCACCTGCCGCTTCGACGCGTTCACCGCGACGTACAGCGATCGCGCTGATGGATACCGCGCCTGCCACTCCGCGAGCTGACCGGCGGCCTTCGCAAGCACCCACTCATCCACCTGCTTCACCGCGCCGGTCTCTTCCGCCAGGGGAATGAACTTGTCCGGCGTAATCAGCCCGAGCCGCGGATGTTCCCACCGCACCAGCGCCTCGAACCCGGCGATCGCGTTGTCCGCAAGCCGCAGAATCGGCTGAAAGACGACGCGCAGCTCGTTCTTCATCACCGCCACGCGGAGCTCGTTCTCCAGCTGCAGCACGGTCATCGCCTCATCGTGCATGCCCTGATCGAACACCTGGTAGCGCGCCTTCCCGGCCGCTTTCGCTCGATACATCGCGGTGTCCGCGTCGCGGAGAATCTCCTCCGGCGTGACGTATTCATCGCGGCACATCGCGATCCCGATCGACGTCCCGCTGTGCACCGGTCGTCCATCCAGCTCGAACGGCTTGCTCAGCTCGGAGCAGATGCGTTCAGCGACCCGGATGGCCTCATTCGCCTCGGTCACGCCATCGAGCAGGATCGTGAACTCATCCCCACCCAGGCGCGCGACGCTGTCCACGCCCCGCACGCACCGCTCCAGTCTCCGAGCGATCCCCACCAGCAGCTGATCCCCCGCGAGGTGCCCGAGCGAATCGTTCACGACCTTGAACCGATCCAGATCCAGGAACAGCACCGCGAACGAGTACCCCTTGTCCCGCCGCCTCCGAGCGAATGCCCGCTCCAACCTGTCGTGGTACAGCACCCGATTCGGCAAACCCGTCAGCGGATCCCGGCTGCGCGCGTTCGTGACGTCCGTGAGCGATCCGGAAATGCGCGTCGCCCGGCCCTTGCTGTCCCGAACGGCGACCGCTCGCGCGAGGACCCAGCGCCAGGTGCCATCGCAGTGCAGCAGCCGCTGCTCATTCTCGAAGTGTGGCGTGGCGCCAGAGACGTGCTGTTCCAGCTCGAAAGAGAAGCGCTCGCGATCATCGGGGTGCACGC
>JBJMQN010000531.1:0-2942 GCA_045802665.1 Myxococcaceae bacterium
CGCGTAGAACGCATCCGCGGGCCTGCGAGGGGCATCCATCGAATCACCCACGCACATGTGCCGGACGAAGTGCGCGGCTTCCTCCGCCGCGTGATTCAGCGAGAGCGACGCGAGGTAAGCCATCCGCGCTCGGGGGATGTAGTAGCTCTCGCGCGAGAGGATCTGCCGGCGGAGCTGTGACAGCTCGGACCGGTTCAGCCCGCCGCGCGTCTGCACCTCGTCCAGAAAATCCGGATCGGACGCGGTGGCCACACAGACATCGTCGATGCCGTCGCGGACATCCGCTCCCACGAACCGCGCGATCAACCGCGCCAGCTCCCGGAATCGCTCCGTCGCGCTCCGCCCCCCGAGCGGCTCATCTCCGCGCTCCGCCTCCAGATAATCCAGAAAGCTCTGCTGACAGACGACGGGGGACGCTCGGAGCAGGCACAGCTCGCCTTCACGCAGCCGCACCGCATCCACGCCCTCCAGCTTTCCCCTCCGCGCGAGCGACCACCAGACCCCGTCACAGTTCTGGTAGACGACCAGCGATTTGCGGCGCATCTCTCCGAGCTCGCTCTCCACGTGAGCCGGCAGGTGACAGGGCGCGACGTGGAACTGGCCCATCAGGACCATCACGCGCGGACGATCCTTCGCCGAAGCCGCCTCAGCGATCCGCTGCGCCGCGTAGCCGTCGCGGATCATCAGCGAACGTTCGCCGGTCGCGCGCTTGTCGATCGCAACGACGTCCAGCCCGTGCTCCTTCGCGAAAGTCAGCACCGGCTTGAACCCTGTCCACAGGTCGTACGCAGTGGAGGCGCCGTGGCCGATGCGGCCCAGGAACGCGCGTTCGGAGAGGTGGCCTCGCAGGTACGCGTCCAGCAATGCCTGGTGCCGGCCTTCCACGAACTCCACCGCGAGCACCGTGCGGCGATCATCCTTCAGGCTGTCCTGCACGAGCTCCAGGTACGTCCGCTGCGAGAGCCGGAGCGTGTGGTAGTCGCCCACATAGACGATGTCGGAATCCCGCACTGACTCGCCCACGTCGCTGCGGCGGATGACGCGCCCGGGCCCAGCGGTCCTTCTCCGGTAGCGCGCCTCGTACGCCTTGAACGTCCGGCTGGCGCCTTCAACGGCCTCGGAGATCTGGGTCTGCTGGCGGCGGAACAGCGAGAGCTGCAGAGAGAGCGATCCACGCATGGACGTGCAGGTGCAAGGTGTCACGTCGATCTGACGCCGGCAAAAAAAGGTCTGCTTGACGGGGGTGATGCACGGAACCGACCATTCGCCGTCCTTGATTTCACTTCGCTCTGTCGCCCGCGCCAGCCTGATTGTCCTGTCCCTCACGGCTGCGGTCGCGCTGGGCCAACCGAAGGCGACGCTGCTTCACACACCGCCCTCGCAGGTGAAAGCGGGCGAGGCGCTGCGCATCGAAGGGTCACTGCTCGGCGGGAGCAAGGTGGACAAGGTCATCATCCGCTACCGGGGCCCGAACGAGCCGTGGAGCGAGGCGCAGATGGAGCTCCAGTACGGAGATCTCTTCCGCGGCTTCATCCCGGCGGACCGCGTCGTCCCGCCCGGCGTCGAGTACTTCATCGAAGGCATCGGCTTCGACAAAGCGAAGATCCCGCTCTTCGCCTCCGCGCAGAAGCCCCACCGGATCGTGATCGAAGGGAAGGTCGTCCCCAAAGAGGAGACCACCGAGTCCGAGCACACGACGGACGAAGATCCGATGCTCGCCTCCGACGAGACCGAATCGAAAGAGACCGCGAAGTCCGCTGACGACGCGTTCGCCGACGAGACGCCGCCCGAAGAGAAGAAGCCGAAGAAGGGCGGCAAGAAGGGCAAAGAGGTCGCCGCCGTCGACGAGCCGGCTCGGAAGGAGGAGCCAACCCGGAAGGAAGAGCCCCTCCGCAAGGAGGAGCCAAAGAAGAAGCGGACCGAGCTCGAAGAGGAGCTGCTGCTCTACGGCGCCGAGGACACGGTCGCGCTCGCCACCCGGCACGAAGAGAAGGTGACGCGCGTGCCGGCGATCGCCTCGTCGTACACCCGCGCGCAGATCCGGGCGCTGGGCGCGAGGACGGTCTACGAGCTGCTCGACTACGTGCCCGGGCTGTCGGTGAGCCGCGACGTGCAGGGCTTCTATCGAGTCGGCGTCCGCGGGCTGCGCTCCGATCCGGAGGTGCTCGTGCTGCTGAATGGGCACCGGCTGAACAACTTCTTCGACGGCAAGGCGCTGGCGAACCTGCCCATCGAGAACATCGAACGCATCGAGGTGATCCGCGGCCCCAGCTCCACGCTGTACGGCTCGGGCGCGTTCTTGGGCGTCGTGAACATCGTCACCGACAAATCCGACGGCGTCCGGGCGGCGCTCGTCGCTGGCTCCTACGACGCCGTCGATGGGCACCTGTCCGCCGGCTACACCTCGGGCGACTGGCACGCGTTCCTGGACGCGGATGTGAACAGCCAGCTCGGCTATTTGAAGACGATCGACAAGGACAACCTGACCGCGAGCCGCGTCGCGCAGGGCATCACCGACGACATGCGCGTGAACGACAAGCGGCTGCTCGTGAACGTCGGCGGCGGCGCGGAGTATTCGAACGACAAGGTCGGAAAGGTCACAGGCTCGCTCCGCTACATGAGCGAGGATCGCGGCGCGCTGATCGGGCTCTTCGACGTGCTGGGGCGCGATTCGCGGTTGCAGTGGAACGTGCTGCTCGCGGACGTGGGCTACGAGCGGCCGCTGAGCGCTTCCACGACGCTCAGGCTCCGCGGCTACTTCGACACCCAGAGCACGAACCGGCTGTTTCAGATCACGCCAAAGGGCTTCACCGTCACCAACGGCGCGCCGGTTTCCCCGTGTGCTCCGCCTGCGTGCACGACGGATGGGCTTCGGGAACGCACCGCGCTCAGCACGCAGACGTTCGGCGTCGAGGCGGCCGCGGACTCCACGCTCTCGGACA
>JBJMQN010000532.1:0-5443 GCA_045802665.1 Myxococcaceae bacterium
ACCGCCTCGACGAGCTCTTCCACGCGCTGTCGGATCGCACCCGGCGGCGGATGTTGCGGCGGTTGTCGGAGGGACCCGCCATCGTGCGCGAGCTCGCCGAGCCGTTCTCAATGTCGATCCCGGCGGTCGCCAAGCACCTTCGCGTGCTCGAACGCGCGAAGCTGGTGGCGCGCACGGTGGACGGCCGGGTGCACCGCTGCGAGCTGAGCCCGAAGGCCCTCAAGACCGCGGACGCCTGGCTCGAGCAGTACCGCGCGTTCTGGGACGGCACGCTCGACGCCCTCGCTGAGTACGCGGAGAAGGCGAAGTGAGCCTCACGCTCGTCGCCAGAAAGAGCATCCGGGCCAGTCCCGAACGCCTCTTCGAGCTGTGGACCACGCCCGAGCACCTCCACCGCTGGTGGGGCCCGAAGGACGTGACCTGCGTGGGCGCGGAGGTGGATCTGCGCGTGGGCGGGCGGTACCGGTTGGGGAACCGCTTTCCGGACGGGAAGGTCGTCTGGATCTCCGGCGAGTTCGAGGAGATCCGGAGACCCTCGCAGCTTTGCTACAGCTGGAGAGTCGAAGGGACAGACGGCGCGCCGGAGCGGGTGACCGTGCGCTTCGAGCCAGAAGACGGCGCAACCCTGGTCATCGTCACCCACGAACGCATCGCCGATGAAGCCCTGCGGCGAGGGCACGCGGCGGGCTGGGAAGGGTGCCTGGACGGGCTCGAGCGATACGCCTGAGCCTGCGGCGCGCTGGGAGGGCTGCGTCGGACCGGCTCGAGCCTTACTGCCGAGCGCACCTCGACTCCGCTGCAAGTCATTGGCAGAGTTGCGTCCCAGAGGGGGACCGTCACGCACTTCGCTTTTGCCATCGCGTCGCTGATGCTGGTCGCCGACGGCGGCGCCTCCGCGCAAGCGACTGACGATCCCCGCATCGCCTCCACCGACATCCTTGCCCTCGGCGTCCGCGAAGTGATCTGGGACGGCGTGGAGGCGTTCGTCGATTCCGAGGTCTGCGGCCGCTACAAGGAAGGCTTCCGAAAGCTGCCGGACTCCGTCGCCGGCGCGGACTTCCCGTTCGAGCCCTTCGTGGAGCTCCGCGCCTGCAGCGTCCGCGGCCTCGAGTTCGCGCCGCACGATGGCGGCTGGAGCTCGCTGCTGCTCTTCGAAGGCGAAGGCTTCGATCGCGACGGCAACCGGCTCTCCACGAGAGGCGAGCGCCGCGCGGAGCTCTCCAACACCGC
Organism: Myxococcaceae bacterium; assembly: GCA_045802665.1. Lineage (GTDB taxonomy): Bacteria > Myxococcota > Myxococcia > Myxococcales > Myxococcaceae > JBJMQN01. Next base: position 1,231 of record JBJMQN010000532.1, read on the forward strand.
TGACGGCGGCTGGCACATCGACTCGCTGTCGCCACAGTGGCAGTCCGACATCCGCCGCGACTCGCCTGCGTTCGTGGAGCGGCCGCTCGGAGAGCTCGGCCTCGAGGCCGCGCTGGATCCGAAGTACATCTCCTTCGAGGAGCCGCGCGTGACCCGCGGTGGCCTCGGCGCGTTCGATCTGGACGGCGACGGCGATCTCGATCTGCTCGTCACCGCCCGGTCCGAGGCGCAGCTCTTCAAGAACAAGGGTGACCTCCACTTCGAGAAGACGTCCTTCAGCTTCGCTCCCAAACCGGGCACCGAGCTGTCCGCGCCCGCCATCGGCGACTTCGACGGCGACGGCGACCCCGACGTGATCCTCACCATCGCCGGCAACGCAGATGTCTCCGCGTACGTCTTCCGCAACGACAACGGCACGCTCACCCCGGCGGGGACGATTCCGGTCATCGGCTGGGTGTCCGGGGCGGTCCCGTTCGACTTCGATGGCGACGGCAAGCTGGACCTCGCGCTCGTGCGCTACGGGCTCAACAAGCCCAATCCGAACGACTTTCTGGAAGCGACCAACGGCCGCAACACGCTCATCTTCCGAGGGGACGGCAAGCTTGGCTTCACGCAGGTGAAGACGCCGCTTCCGAAGCGTTGGGGCCTCGCGGCCATCGCGGCGGACGTCGAAGGCCGCGGCAGCCCGGAGCTGTACCTCGCGAATGACTACGGCTCGAACGACCTCGTCGCGTACGAGAATGGCCGCTTCGTGCAGCGCGCGGACGAGACCCACCTGCGCGACCCCGGCAACGGCATGAGCGCGGACGTGGGGGATGTGAACAACGACGGGAAGCTCGATCTCTACGTCGCCAACATGTTCAGCAAGGCCGGGACGCGCGTGCTCTCCGAGGCAAAGCTCGAGGGCGACACCGGCGCGCTGCTCAAGAAGTTCGCCGCCGGCAACACGCTCTATCTGCAGAACGCGGATGGCGGCTTCACCGAGGTTGCGAAGGAGGCCGGCGTGGACCGCGGCCTCTGGGCGTTCGGTTCGATCTTCACCGACTTCGACGACGATGGGAGGTTGGACCTCGCCGTCGCGAATGGGTACGTCAGCAAGCGGATCAAAAAAGATCTTTGAAGCTTCTACTGGCGCCAGGTCCTGGCGACTTCAGAGCTGAACCGGGGCAAGGCGGTCAAATACGACAACGCCTACCTGAACGTCTCCAACGAGCAGTCGCTCTCCGGCTACGAGCCGAAGAAGCTCTTCCACCAGCTCGCTGACGGCAAGTTCGAGGAGTGCTCGTTCGCGGACGGCTTCTCCTCCCGAGCGGACGGCCGGAGCCTCATCGCCGCGGACTTCGACGGAGACGGCGATCAGGATCTCGTCATGCAGAACCGCGGCGAGCCCAAGCTTCAGTTCTTCGAGAACCGGAGCCACAGCGGAAACAGGTCGCTCGAGCTTCGGTTCCGGCGGCGCAGCGGCGTGCGAGACGGCTCGGGCGCGGAGGTGCTCGTGAGCTCGGGCGGGACGACGCGAAGGTTCGCGGTGGTGCTCGCGCGCGGGTTCGCCTCGGCGGTCCCTCCGTGGGTGCACGTGGGGCTCGGCAAAGAGGACGCGGCGGATGTGGAGATCCACTGGCCCGGCGGCAAGGTGCAGACGCTCCAGCATCTGGAGGCCGGCAGCCGGTGGACCGTGTCCGAGGACTCGCAGGTCGCCCGGCAGACTCCCTTCGTGAAGCGCGCCGATCCCCAGCGGGTGCTGCCCCCGATTCAGCTTTCCGAGCTGGGCGCCCAGCTGAAACCGGGCCGCACGCTGGTGGCGTTCCTCTCCAAGGGCTGCGCGCCGTGCAAGGCGGAGATCCCGATACTCAACCGGCTCGCCGCCGCGCAGTCGCTCAACATCATCGGCGTGAGCACGGACGACGAAGATTCGGCGGGCGCGGACGCCACCGCGAAAGCCATGGGCGCGAGCTTCAAGGTCCTGCCGCTCACAAAGGCCGCCTCGGAGAAGATGGACAGCCTGGGCACGCTGACGCTGCCGCTCAGCATCCTGTACGACGAGCAGGGCAGGTGGACGCGCGGGCTGCACTCGCTGGATGCGCTGGACCACTGAACCCGCCATTTCCAAAACCCAACGGTTCGGTGTAGGACGCGCGCCCGCGTTTCTCATCCGGTCTCGAGGTTTCAAAGATGTCGCTGCTCGTCGTTGGCTCCGTGGCGCTGGACTCCGTCGAAACTCCGTTCGGCAAGCGCGACGACGTGCTGGGGGGCTCGGCGACGTTCTTCTCCACCTCGGCGTCGTTCTTCACCCAGGTGCGCGCCGTCGCGGTCGTGGGCGAGGACTTCCCGCCCGAGCACCTCGAGTTCCTCAAATCCCGCGGCGTCGACACCGCCGGCATCATCAAAGAGAAGGGCAAGACGTTCCGCTGGAAGGGCAAGTACAGCTTCCAGCTCAACGAGGCCCAGACGCTGGACACCCAGCTCAACGTCTTCCAGAGCTTCAGCCCCAAGCTGCCCGAGTCCTACCGCGACAGCGAGTACGTGTTCCTCGGCAACATCCACCCGGAATTGCAGGCGCAGGTCGTGGATCAGGTGAAGAACCCCAAGCTCATCGCGATGGACACGATGAACTTCTGGATCACCGGCTCGCTGCCGGCGCTGAAGAAGACGCTCTCGCGCGTGAACCTCCTGTTCGTGAACGACGGCGAGGCGCGCCAGCTCTCCGGCGAGCACAACGTCATCAAGGCCGCGAAGGCCATCCGCGCCATGGGCCCTCAGCGCGTGGTCATCAAGCGCGGCGAGTACGGCGCGCTGCTCTTCGATCAGGACCATGTGTTCTGGTGTCCCGCCTACCCACTGGCGGACGTGTTCGACCCGACCGGAGCGGGGGACAGCTTCGCCGGCGGGTTCATGGGCTGTGTGTCCGAGTCGAAGTCGCTCGCCCACGACGCCCTGCGCCGAGCGATGGTCACCGGCAGCGTGATGGGCTCTTTCGCCGTGGAGCGCTTCTCGCTGGAGCGCCTCAAAGAGGTGAACCGCGACTTGATCCGCGCGCGTTACCGAGAGTTCAAGCAGCTCACGCAGTTCGAAGAGCTTTCGTAACGGGATGTAGCCAAGCCGCGCATCTTGATTCTCAACGGCCCGCGTCCGTACGCTTTCCGGGCCTTTCAGAGTTCGAGAGCGCAGCGGTCCTGAGAAGAGAAAGCGGAGAAGAGAAAGCGGTCGCGTGCAGGTTGCGGCCTTTGTTGCCACCGGGGGGAGACGCGTAGAGGTATGCGTGCCGGAGGGCAGGTCAGTTCAGGAATTGCGGCAGCACCCGCGGGTGGACGCACGAATCCGCTGTTGGTGCGAGGGCGAGAACGTCACGTTCTACGCCCGCGTCGGCAATTTGAGCGAAGGCGGGCTGTTCCTTCGCACCAGCACCCCGCTGGATCGGGGAACCCGCGCCCGCGTGCGGCTGGGCTCGGACGCCGTCGAGGTGGAGACGTTCGCCACGGTGGTCTGGTCCCGCAACGATGGTGACCACGGTCCTCCGGGGATGGGCCTGCGCTTCGACGCGCCGCTGGACGAGCCCACGCTCAAGCTGCTGCGCAGCATCATCCAGCGGGAATCCCGAGCGCGCGTCTCGCAGACGGGGTAGAACGCACAGCTACCCATGCGGATCGCGATCATCTCGGACATCCACTCGAACATCGAGGCGCTCACCGAAGTGCTCCGCGTCGCGGATGCCCAGAAGGTGGACCGCATCGTCTCTCTGGGTGACGTCGTCGGCTACGGCGCGTCCGCGAACGAGTGCTGCGAGATCGTGCGTTCCGTCACGGAAGTCACGCTGCTCGGCAATCACGACGCGGCCGTGGCGGGCCGGATGGACTACTCGTTCTATTACGACGCCGCCCGGCACGCGCTGGACTGGACCGCGAGCATCATCACCGACGACAACCTCGCGTGGCTGCGCTCGCTCCCGTACACGTACAGGATCGGCGACGTGGGCTTCTGCCATGGCTCGCCCGTCGAGCCGAAGGCGTACGAGTACATCTTCGCGCTGGAGCAGGCGCGCGAGCTGATGCCCTACGTGCAGGATCTCCCCGAGGTCACGTTCATCGGGCACAGCCACCTGTGCAAGGCGTTCGCGATTGGTAACGGCGAAGTGAACGACGTGGTGGCCCAGAAGTTCGGGATCCGCCGCGGCTACAAGTACATCATCTCGGTGGGCTCGGTGGGCCAGCCGCGC
>JBJMQN010000533.1:0-3488 GCA_045802665.1 Myxococcaceae bacterium
ACAATAATTCAATAAACTACGATAAACAGAACAGATATGCGCCTGTGTCGAACGACTTCACCTGCGTCACGCGCTCGGCGCTGAAGAGGACGCCCGAGTTGTAGACGAGCGAGCCGTAGATGAATTGATCCTCGAGCGGCAGCTTCATGAGCTCGGTCCCGTCGCGCGCCTTGAGCTTCGTGGCTGCAAGATCCTTCTCGTACAGCCACATGAACGCCGTCGCGGCGATGCCTTCTTTGAACGTGAAGTAGCGGAGCAGGTACGGCTCACCGTCCTTCCAGGTCACGGCCTGCCCGAGCTTCGTCCCGAGCGCCGCATCCAGCTCACCCACCAGCGCCGGATTCTTCGCGAAGCCCGTCGCCACATCATCGAGCCCGATGCCGTACACCGGGTGGATGTTGTCGAGATCCGACTGGTGCTCGCGAAGCAGCAGCGCCGCTCCCTCCGCGACGATGGTGACGCTGACCTCGGCGTCGGTGATGCGGACGGCGCCGCCGTGCTTCTGCGCAAACGCGTTCACCACCGAGACCGCCGAGTGCGTCGTCTCCTTGAGCTCCTTCTCGCGAGCCGCGGTGTCCCACGCCCCGTCGAAGTAGCCGAAGTAGCGCTTGGGGAAGACGCCGGATGAGACGTAGGCCCGGTACTTCCAGATCTCGTACTCGATCACCGTCCGCCGAAGCGCCTCCGCGCCGAGGTGAAAGCGCTGGCCCTTCCACTGGAGCTTCGCCTTCTCGCGCAGGTTCTCGTCGATGTTCGCGAGCAAGAGCGCCTTCACCTTCGCGTCGCCCTTCGCGGCCTCGGTTATCGCGCGATCTCGAAACAGCCGAAGCTCCGGCGCGCGGGAGGGATCGTCCAGCACCTGCGTGAGGGGATCGTCGGGAGAGGCGGCGAGCTTCTGCTCGGCCGCGATGGCGGCTCCCACCGCTGCCGTCACGAAGGCCGCAATCAGAAAGGTCGTGCGCACGCGCATGCGCGAGCTTGCCTTTGCAAGCGCGAGGCCCGGTCAGAGCGTGCCCCTGGGGACACGACTTCGCGGTCAGCGTTCCTCAGCGCCGTCCTTCAGCGCCGGGTCGCTGCGCGCTGATGGACGCAGCGACGTCGCAGCCGGCGAACGCGCAATAGCTCGTCAGCGGATCTCCTTCGATCTCCATCATCAGGAGCCGGCCATTCTCCACGCTCACCTCGCGCACGCTGAGCGAGATTTTTCCGGTGGCGTGTTCGGGCAGCATCGTGGTCGCCCAGCCGCGCAGGTCCGGATGTTTCAGCTCGCGAGCGGAGATCTCCAATCGCCCTTCCCCATCCGGCATCGGGTTCTCCAGAAGCCGCTGCACCGTCGCCGCGAGCAACAGGTGCCGCTGCGCGTCCGTCCCAAGGCCATCCGGAACGTCGAGCCAGAGCTCCGGCAGTCCGACGACCTCCGCGCCTTCGGTCCCCAGACGCCGAAGCCCACCGGTTCGCGCCTGCGCCAGAGCCATATACGCGGGCGCGAAGGGAATGCCGTTCACGGTGCGGCCCGCTCGGGTCTGAAAGAACGTGTCGGGATCCAGCATCCGGTACATCTCGTCCGCGCGGACGATGGCGCGCGTCTTCTTCGCCAGCGCGGTGATGAACGCGTCAATCCGGGCGAGCTGCCCTGCGGCGTCCTCACCCTTCAAGTGAAAGTCGATCATCGTCGCTTCGCGCGAGAGGAGCTGAAGCTGTTCGACGGGGATGTTCCTGTGACGCTGGCCGCTCGCGGTGGCGAGGGTGTCGGACGTCGCCTGTTCGTAGCGGCTCAAGTCCGGGCTCAGCGGATGGGTGATGTTCACGAACTCGAAGCCGGGCATCGCAACCAACGGCACGCGGTGGAGCCGGAGCGCCTTGCCGGCGAAGGGCCGCGGCTGGCACGTGTAGTCGGGCAAGAGAGACGCCGCGAGCTCCTTGACCGCTTGCGTCCGAGCGTCATGCGAAGGCGCATCATCCAGCCACCGCAGCGTGATGCGGAAGGTGACCTCGCGGAGGCGGATGGGCACCATCGGCACGGGACCCGCCGCGGTGATTTCGAATTCTGGCTTGCGGACCATCGGTACCGACGCGATGCCGTCCTCGTCCGGTGGGAAGTCGTAGTTGCCGAAGAAGACGGCCACGCCGCTCAGCAGAAGAGAGATGCCCAGGAGCACGGGCAAGGCAACGCGGCGCATCAGGCGTGGGAGCATCCCGCAGAACGGAGAGACGCGCACATCTGCCCTGCCTGGTCGCCTGCTCAGGGGGAGACCCGATTGGGACGGCGCCGTGATCGGTTAAGGTCCGGACCCTCGTGTCCTCCGTCATCCTCAGCGGCATCAAGAAGGCGTTCGGGGAAAACCTGATCGTCAAAGGCGTCAATCTGCAGATCAACGAGGGCGAGTTCCTCGTGATGGTGGGCCCGTCCGGCTGCGGCAAGACGACGCTGTTGCGCCTCATCGCCGGCCTCGAGCAGGTGGACGACGGGGAGATCTCGATCGGTGGCCGCAAGGTGAACGACGTGCCGCCGCGCGATCGCGACGTGGCGATGGTGTTCCAGTCCTACGCGCTCTACCCGCACATGACGGTGCGCGAGAACATGGGCTTCGGGCTGATGCTGCGAAAGCTGAACCCCCTCGACGTGAACGCCCGCGTCGAAGAGGTGGCGGCGCAGCTGGAGCTCTTGAAGCTGCTCGACAGAAAGCCCAAGCAGCTCTCCGGCGGACAGCGGCAGCGCGTCGCGATGGGCCGGGCGATCGTGCGCAAGCCCAAGGTGTTCCTCTTCGACGAGCCGCTCTCGAACCTCGACACCGCGCTCCGCGTGCAGATGCGTGGCGAGCTGGCGCGGATGCACCGGCGGCTCGGCGCGACGATGATCTACGTCACGCACGATCAGGTGGAGGCGATGACGCTCGCCACTCGCGTGGCGGTGTTCAACCAGGGCCACCTGCAGCAGCTCGGCGCGCCGCTGGAGCTCTACAACAAGCCGGCGAACAAGTTCGTGGCGGGCTTCCTCGGCTCGCCGTCGATGAACTTCCTCAAGGCGACGCGCGATGGGCGCAAGCTCCGGGGCGCGGGCTTCGAGCTCGATTGTCCGTTGGATGTTCCCGAAGCGAACGACGTCCTCGTCGGTCTTCGTCCGCAGGATCTCCGCGTTCAGGGCCACGGGCCGATCTCGGGAATCGTCGATTCGGTCGAGCGCCTCGGCTTCGACGGCTACGCGTTCCTCACCACCGATGCGGGCCCGGTCGTCGCGCGGTTCGACAAGGGCGTGGACGTCTCCGTCGGCGACAAGGTGAACGTCGCGCCGGTCAGCGACGCGCTCCACATCTTCAACGCGGATGGGACGCAAGGCCTGCGGCATCCGGCCGAACAGCAGGCGCGGCTCGAGGTCGCGGCGTCGTGATGCCCCCGGTCAGGCTGAGCAGCGGGCGTGCCGCAGCGGGGCTCGCCGCGAGCCTCGCGCTCCTCGTCGCCAACGGCGGGCGCGGGATCCCGGCCATGGC
>JBJMQN010000534.1:0-10188 GCA_045802665.1 Myxococcaceae bacterium
CTCATCTCCGATCAGCCGAACGAGCAACCGGTGCAGGACGTGCTTGGCTTCTGCGGCACCGCGTACCTGCTCTCGCCCTCAGCGCTCTATCGCCTGGAGCCGGTGCCCGGATCGGCCAAAGGCCACTGGGCGAGGCTGGACGACCTCCCTGCTGTACGCCCAGTCGCGGCCTCTCAGCGTTTCATCGGCGGGAAGCTCTACGTGGCCAACGGCGCGCTGTTCGTCCTCGACGCAGTTGGAAACATCACGAAGCTCACGGGCAGCTGCACTGAATGAGAGGATGGGACCGCCCGTCGATTCGGGCATCGCCATGAACAAGCCCCTCGTTGCTGCCATTGGGTTGTCGGTCGTCTCGCTTGGGGTTGCGATCTACGCGGTGTCGCGTTCGCCGGAGTCGCCTGCTCCATCGTCCAGCTCCGCCATGGGTCATACCCAGGTCGCCTCCGACACCGCGGCGCTGGAGGCGAGGATCCACGCGCTAGAGACGACGTCGGAGATCCTCGCGCGGCGGGTGAGGTCGCTCGAAGTGATGGCGGCGGCGGATGGCGGCGTGCCGCAGGTCGCGCTGTCCGGGGACCCTGCCCTGGAGGCGCAGGTGAAGATGCTGCAGGGGCAGGTGCGCGATCTCTCCGCGGGGCTCGTGCTCGATTCGGACACCGGCAAGCAGGCGATGAAGGACCTCGTCAAAGAGACGCAGTCCGAGATGTTCGACGAGCAGGCGAAGCAGCGCACCGAGCAGTGGGCGAACAACCTCCAGCAGCAGCAGACCGCGAAGCTGGAGCGCTGGAAGAAGTTCGTCGGCGAGGCCTCGCTGGACTATTCGCAGGAGACGCTCCTCATGCAGAAGATGAAGGAGGAGTCAGACAAGCAGCAGGCGCTGATCGATCAGATGCGCAGCGGCGAGAAGCAGCCGCGCGACGTGCGACAGGAGATGAGGACCCTCCGCACCGACACCGACACCGCGATGAAGCAGAGCCTCTCCGACGATCAGTACAAGCAGTACGAGGAGACCCGCCGGGAGGATCGCGGGCCGGGCGGCGGAGGACGCGGCGGGTTCAACGGCTTCGGCGGGTTCGGCTCCGGACGCAACCAGCAGCAGGGCGGTCAGTCCGAGTAGTCAGCCGTGCGGATGATCCGGCACCGCGAGCTCATCGCGCTTCAACTCGCTCGCGCGCAATCTGCGGTTCACGGCCTGAAACTTCGGCTCGTACCAGAACGTGACGAAGTCTCCCGAGTCGAGCGCTCCTTTGATCAGCGCGCCGTTGGCCTTCAGCCTCTTTCCGATCGGTGAGTCATCGCCGAGCTCCAGGTCGAAGCTCACCCGTTCCCGACCTTCGCCCTCGAGCAGCGTGAAGCCGTCGCTTCGGGACCTGCGCTCTTCGATCAGCAATCGCGGTCCTTCGGGGACTTTGGCGTGCGAGGTGTCCGCGATGATCTGCTCGAAGTCGGGGGCTCGGAGGATGGACGGAGAATCTCCGTTCGGCGTGTGGCCCACGACAATGCGGTGGATGCCGTCGCCGCGCAGCCGTTCGCGCACGCGCGCATTCGGGAGCAGCGGGTTGTTGAGCGCATCCGCGGTGCGGCCGTAGACGACGCTGGTCTGGTTGAGGCGCGTGCCCGGCAGCGGCGCCTGATACGCCATCAGCTGCGTCCACAGCGGCTTGCCAGACTCGTCGAGCTTCTCCCCATCCACCGACGCGAGCTGATCGCCGTACCACTGGTTCAGGCCGTGAACCCAGCGCTCCACGTCCGACCTTCGTTCTCCGGTCGGGACGAGGAACAGGTTCTCCTCGGTGACGCCGCCGTGGACGAACAGCGTGGGGCCTATGCGATGGGCGAGCTGAGCAGATTTCAGATACTCCCGGATCGCGCCGCCGTTCGAGACGTCTTCGAGGAAGCTCTCCACCACCGTGTCGTCGTTCGCGCCTTGAAGCTCGGTGCGGCGGTGTTCGAACGCTTCGCCCGCGCCCATCGTGTTGGAGAAGATCCAGCGGAGCTGATCCGCGGAAGATCGGGAACGGATCTCCTCGGGCATCTTCTGCGGCGGGTGACCTCGGAGCTCGCGGGTGAGCCGGAGCTTGTTGAGATCCCGGTTGCCGGCGAGCAGCACGACCTGATCCGGTTGCCGTCGCTTCACCTCCACCAGCGCGCGCACGACTTTGCGACCATGAGGTCCGCGATCGATCGCATCCCCGCCGAAGATGAAGATCGCGCCGGGCTTCACGAAGAGCTCGCCGGCTCGCAACTCCACGTGCGGGTTGTCGCGAGCGAACGACTCGATCCGCCCCCACATCCCTTCGACGTCGGTGATGTACGCGACCGGCGGAGCGGGCATCGAGCGCCCACGATAATCGCGATGTCACACTCGGCGGAGGACCGATTTGCGCCACTGCGCAGGTCGGTCACTCAGGGACTGTGCCTGCCCGCCTGCCCTTGTGCGGCTTCGATGGCGCTTGCTATCCAGTCAGATGAAGCTGGCCGTCAGCTCCCCGAATGCGCGCTCACATCCTCTGTTCTCTGCTGCTCCTGACCGCGCTCTCGTGCGGTCCGACTGACAGCGTCCGCCTCTACGCGTCCCAGCCGAAGGCGCCTTCGTACAAGGCCGAAGACATCGAAGCGCTCAAGGTGATGGGCCCGACGATCGTCGATCGCGGCGTGAACTTCGCCGTCTACTCGGAGCACGCCACGCGCCTCGAGCTGATGCTCTTCGAGGACCCCGAGTCGAACCTCCCGACGAAGACGTACCCGATGGAGCGGTTCGGCAACGTCTGGAACCTCTTCGTGGAGGGCATTGGCCCCGGTCAGCACTACGGGTACCGGGCGTGGGGACCGAACTGGGAGTACGACCCGACGTGGATCCCGGGATCGATCACCGGCTTCAACGCGGACGTGGATGGCGCGGGCAACCGGTTCAACCCGAACAAGCTCCTGTTCGATCCGTACAGCAAGGCGCTGCACCGCGATCACGACTGGTCGAAGGGAAATCTCGCTTCAGGCCCCCGGCGCACCGACGTCACGTACGCCGCTGCGTCGAAGTCGGTGGTCGTGAAGAGCGACTACCAGTGGAGCTCCGACGAAGAGGTCTACCGGCAGAACCGTCAGGACCCGAACTGGGCCGGGCACCGCTGGAACGAGCAGATCGTCTACGAGGTGCACCTCAAGGGCTTCACCGCGAACTCCGCGTCCGGCGTCACGCACCCCGGCACGTACAAGGGCTTCGCGGAGAAGGCGGACTACTTCAAGGAGCTCGGCATCACGGCCGTGGAGCTGATGCCCATCCACGAGAAGCCGCTGGACGGAACGTACTGGGGCTACCAGACGCTGAACTTCTTCGCCCCCGAGCTCTCGTATTCGTCGCGCCAGAAATGGAACGAAGTTGCGGACGAGTTCAAGGGGATGGTTGACGAGCTCCACAAGCGCAACATCGAGGTCATCCTCGACGTCGTCTACAACCACACCGGCGAGGGCGGCTTCTGGCGGAACAAGATTCAGGAGCCGTCACCGGATCCGCGCTTCGACTCGGCGATCGCGTCCGCGTCGAATCTGGATCCGAAAGAGATTGCCGGGCTCTACAGCTACCGCGGCCTCGACAATCAGGCGTACTACGCGCTCACGCCGGACAAGCAGAACTATTGGAACGACACCGGCGTCGGCAACCAGACGCGCACGAACTACACGCCCTTCCGCAAGCTCATCGTGGACTCGCTTCGTTACTACGTGGAGGAGATGCACGTGGACGGGTTCCGGTTCGACCTCGCGCCGATCCTCGGAATCAAGGACGCGCCGGACACGGGCTACGGCCAGTGGGATACGCGGCAGTCGGTGCTCGAGGACATCATCAACGACCCGGTGCTCCTCACCTACAACACCCGGCTCATCGCGGAGCCGTGGAGCGTGAACGGGTTCTTCCTCGGGCAATTCCCCGCGAACAACAACGTCCCGGGAGTGGGCTGGGGAGAATGGAACGGCCGCTTCCGCGACTTCTGGCGGTCGCTCATCAACCAGCGCGTCTACAACCAGGACAAGAGCTACAGCATCAACGGCAGGAGCTGGAACGGGAGCGGCTGGGACAACGACGAGCCGTCGCTGGGCGAGATGATGACTGGCTCGCAGGCGACGTTTGGCGGCAACGGGCGCAACCCTTACGCGTCGGTGAACTTCATCACGGTGCACGACGGCTTCACGCTCTACGACACGTTCAGCTACGACCAGAAGCGCAACGAGTGCAGCCCGCTGAATCCCATCTGTTGCTCGGATCCGTTCTCACCGTTCTGCGATCCGAACTCGGGCGAGAACAACAACCGCAGCCGCGCGTGGCACGCAAACCTGCCCGCGGACGACACCTGCCGGAACCCCGGCGACAACAGCTACGTCCCGCCCGTGCTTACAGGCGTCGCAGATGACGCGCTTCGCCGGCAGATGATGCGCAATGCCTTCGCGGCGATGCTCCTGTCGCACGGGACGCCGCTGCTCTACGGCGGCGACGAATGGATGCGCACGCAGCTTGGCAACAACAACGCGTATCCGACCCAGGCAGACAACGAGTGGAACTGGTTCGACTGGGGCGCGTGGCTCCCGAACGCGGACAAGGAGCGGATGCACGACTTCGTCCGTGGACTCATTCAGTTCCGGAAGTCGCACAGCTACGCGCTGGAACCGATGGAGTACGGCAAGGGAGCGGCGTTCTCGTGGAAGAGCCCTCAGAACACCGATCAGGTGAACTGGGATGGCAAGTCGATCATGATCCACTACTACGACAAGACGAAGGGACCGGAACTCGCGATCCTCGTGAACATGGAGGAGACCGACGTGCCTTTCACTCTTCCCGCGGGACGCACGTGGAAGCGCGTGATCGACACTCAGGCGTACTTCGACCGAAACATTCCGGCCGGCCTCACCGACTGCGAGAAGCAGTATCTGGCGCGCCACAAGGACATCTTGACGGGACACCTCGAGAAGAACCCGACGCTCGACAAGACCGTCTCGTACAACCTCGAGAGCAACGATCCAGTCCCGAACGCCCCGTACGGGCTTCCGCCGCGCACGATCGTGGTCCTCGAGGCGAAGTAGGGCTTATTTAAAGTTCGGCGCTAACTTTAAATAAGGACCGGGGCAATTAAGCTTCTTTAAATAAGGAGCTGACCGGTGCGCCGACTCGATCTCCTGAACCGCGGGCTCTAGTAAGGTCGCCGCCCTTCATGCTCAAGCGCCTCCTCGTCCTCGCGTTCTGCGCCGCGTTCGCGCTCGTGGTTCAAATCGCGTGCGGCTCTTCCACCTGCAGCACCAGCAACTGCACCGGCTGCTGTGACTCGACCGGTCAGTGTCAGAGCGGCAACAGCTCTCAGGCGTGCGGCGCGTCGGGCACCACGTGCAGCTCGTGCTCGTTCAATCAGGTCTGCAGCGCGGGGTTCTGCACCACGCTGTTCAACGGCGGCGGCGGGGGCGGTGGCACCGGCGGCGGAGACGGCGGACAGAATGATTCGGGCTTCAATCCGGACAGCGGCTTCAACCCGGACGGTGGAAGCTCGGACGCGGGCTCGGGCTGGGCTGCACTCACGGCAGTGACCACCGACACGCTGTACGGCATGTGGGGGATCAGCCCGACGTTCGCCCTCGCGGTGGGAAACGCCGGCACGACGATCCAGTGGGACGGCTCTCGCTGGACGACCGCGAACCCGGGACCGGGCACGCTGTTCGGCGTGTGGGGCAGCGACACGTCCAACATCTGGGCGGTGGGCATCGCCGGCAACCTCGTGCACTGGGACAACGTGAACGCGAACTGGCAGCTCGCGTCGCCCCCCACGAGCAACGTGCTCAACGACATTCACGGCACCGGCACCAACAACATCTGGGCGGTGGGCGGCGGCGGCACGGCGATTCGCAACACGGGCACCGGCTGGTCGCTCACCTCCGTTCCGGTTTCGACGGAGCTGCGCGGCGTGCACACGTTCGGGCCGCTCGACACGTGGGCGGTGGGCGTGGGCGGCGTGATGCTGCACTGGGACGGCAACTGGTTGCAGGGGCAGGGCGTGACCGCGTCCGATCTCGAAGCGGTGTGGGGGGCGAGCTCCAGCGACGTCTGGGCTGTTGGCGCGGCAGGCGCGATGGCGCACTGGAACGGCGGGGGCTGGAGCCTCGTGAGCGGCGTCACCACTGTCCCGCTCTACGACGTCTGGGGCACCAGCACGACGAACGTCTACGCCATCGGCGGCGGCGGCACGGTGCTGCACTGGAACGGCTCCGTCTGGAACACCGAGACGACGAACACGACCACGACGATGCGATCGCTCTGGGGCTTCACCGCCAACGACGTGCTCGTGGTCGGATCGTTCGGTCTCAACTATCGACGGCGGTAACTGCTCTTGCTCCGACGCTTCGGGATTCTGCTCGTTCTGCTCTCGGCGGCGGTCGCTTCCGCGGACGCACCGCGCGATCGGTTCACGTTGGGCGGCTACTTCCGGATCATGACGCGCCCGGATCTGCAGGGCGGCGATGGGCGCCTCGGCTTCTGGAATCTGTATGGCCGGCTCCTCAATGAAGGGCCGTACGCCGCGCTCGAGATGAAGCTCGACGTGCTGCAAGAGCAGCCGGGACGCAACGACGTCTGGGCCTCCGTTCACGCGAAGGTGGAGGGTGGCTCGGTCAGCACCGCGGACATCTTCAACGGCAACCTCGGCCAGTACCGGGTGAGCCAGCTGTACGTGAAGGCGGGCAACATCGCGCTGGATCACGTGACGTGGCAGCTCGGAACGCTCGACACGTACTTCGGAGACCTGGGGCTCTACGACGCGAAGCCCGCGGAGATCTTCTTCGACACCGTCGGCCTCTCCGGCCGCTACGAGCACGAACGCGTGCAGCTGCTCGTCGGCGTGGGCGACTCCGGCTTTCTCACCAAGGGCGCGAACTACAACACGCTGCTCACCGGCGGCGGCACGCTCCGGGTTCGGATCATCCCGAGCCACTTCGAGCTCGGCGTGGGCGGTCAATACGCGGCCGAGCCCGAGGTGCAGGGCAATCGCCGGGCGCCGTATCAAACGCCGGGCATCACCTACGAGGACTACTTCCGCCACGAGGTTGCGCAGCACTTCGTCGAGGCGAACCCCACCGTCGAGCAGCTCTTCCCGAACCCACAGCCCGCCCGCGCCGACAGCTGGAAGCTCATCGCGTACGTGGGCTTCGGTGGCGTGGGGCCGCTGCTCTGGAACAACTTCTTCATCAACTACCTGAAGCGCCATCCGGACGGGCCGTACACGGAGACGTTCAACGGCCGCACGTTCGACATCCACGTCACCGAATTCACCGACGAGCGCTACCAGGTGAATGCCGGCAACGAGATGCAGCTGCGGATCATCCCGAACCTGTTCGACCTGAACTGGGGCCTGCTCTACGGCTACCACTTCAACAAGGACGATCAGATCGCCGCCAACGACGACAACCGCCTCTTCTATTCGACCGTGGTGCGCGGGCAGATCTACGTGACGTCCACGCTGCACATCCTGATCGAAGGCTCCGCCGCGAGAGAGCTGTCGCTGAACGGAAATCAGTACCGGCTGCACAGGGACTCGGTCTTCCGATCGAGCGGCGGAATCTCGGACGCCCGCGGCCTCGAGTTCGGTGATTCGCCCGAGCGCGACACGTTCCAGTGGAAGGGCGGCATCGTGATGAGCCCGCTGGGTCGCGGCATCTACACGCGCCCGCAGCTCCGGCTGCTCTACGGCGGGCAGTACTCGAACACGCAGGCGGCGTTCGGCAGCGGCTTCGTCGAGGACCTCTCGCAGTACAACGTCTTCGTCGGCCCCGAGCGCCACTTCCACCACGTCATCTCTCTCGAGGCGGAGGGCTGGTTTTGAGATCCGTCATCGCGCTCTGTGCGCTGCTCCTCGCGACCGGCTGCGTGAAGCACCCCGCGCCGACTCGCCTCGCCGAACCGTCGAAGATCGCCATCGCGTACGTCGTGGACGGCGCCTCCGGCGTCGCTGATGCGCCTGAATCGGTGAAGCAGGAGGTCGAGGCGGGGCTGCAGAGCCGAAACCTGGTTCCAGCGCGGATTCCGTTCGAAGGCTTCGAGGCGGCGTTCAGCGCGTCAGCGGATTCGGCGAAGCGGTTCACGTTCGCGGAAGGTCTCGCGGGAGATGCGCCGCTGCTGCTCCTCGTGGAGCTCCGCGCCGAGTTCTTCTCTCAGCTTCAGGGCCAGTACCGCTGGCAGGTGTACGGGAAATTCTCCTCGGAGAAGTCGACCGCCGCGCAGCCGGTGACGGAGACGTTCGATGTGCCGGCGATGATGCTGTTCGATCATCAGCGCACGCCCGAAGTTCTGATGAGCAAGTCCCCCGCGATCGCGGAGCAGGCGGGCTTCGTGGTGGATCAGGTCATCCGAGCGGCGGGCGCACTCACGCCGAAGTCTCCGACGAAACTGGACTCGGACATGCCGCAGATCTCTCCGAAGAAGAAGGAGGGTCAGCCGGAACAGCAGCAGCAGCCGTCGGGCGCGCTGCGTCGCGATGCGATCTACTTCGTGATGGTGGACCGGTTCGCGAATGGAGACCGGGCGAACGATGGCGTTGTCGATCTCGCGGATCCAAACGCGTTTCACGGCGGGGATCTGCAGGGCGTGATCGATCACCTGGGCGAGCTGAAGGCGCTCGGCATCGAAACGGTGTGGCTTTCACCCGTCTTCAAGATGCGGACGGAGAAGTTCTTCGGGTACGGCGCGTTTCACGGGTACTGGACGTACGACCTGACGAAGGTCGAGCCGCGCTTCGGCAGCGAGGCCACGCTCCGCAAGCTCTCGGATGAAGTGCACGCGCGAGGGATGAAGCTCGTGCTGGATCTCGTGCTCAACCACGTCGGGCCGGACGCGCCGCTGGTGAAGGAGCACCCGAGCTGGTTTCACAATCAGGGACCTTTGGAGAACTGGAACGATCCGAAGGAGCTCGTGAACAAGGACGTGCTCGGGCTTCCGGACTTCGCTCAGGAGAACGAGGAGGTCTATCAGTACCTGCTCGGCGCGTCGCTCAAATGGATCGACAGCGTTCATCCGGATGGATTTCGTCTCGATGCGGTGAAGCACGTGCCGCTGACGTTCTGGGCGCGGTTCAATGCGGACGTGAAGGCGCACGCGGGCAATGGCTTCATGCTGCTCGGCGAGATGCTCGATGGCGACGCGGCGAACCTCGCGAAGACGATGGAGCAAGGCGGCTTCACGCACATGTTCGACTTCCCGCTTCACTTCGCGATCGTCGACACGTTCTGCAAAGGGCAATCGCCCGCTCGGCTCGCTGCGACGCTCTCGCAGGACCGGATGTACGAGCACCCGGAGAAGCTCGTCACGCTCGTGGACAACCATGATTTGCCGCGCATCGCGAGCCTCTGCCATGCGGAGACCGACAATGCGCTGCGGTTTCAGCTCACCGCGCGTGGAGTCCCGTCGCTCATCTGGGGGACAGAGGTCGGGTTGGAAGGGGAGAAGGAGCCGGCGAATCGCGGCGACATGAAGTTCGGTGCGCAGGGGCCGCCGTTCGAGACCATCTCGAGCGTCCTCCG
Source organism: Myxococcaceae bacterium (assembly GCA_045802665.1). Taxonomy (GTDB): domain Bacteria; phylum Myxococcota; class Myxococcia; order Myxococcales; family Myxococcaceae; genus JBJMQN01. Next base: position 9,544 of record JBJMQN010000534.1, read on the forward strand.
TGAACGATCCTCGCTCGCGCCTTTTCGCGACGGCGTGCCGTATCTGCTCGCGCTGGACGATGCGTTCTTTGCGTACGCGCGGCTGGATGCGAACGGCGCGGCGCTCGTGCTGGTGGACCGGACGATCGACAAACCGGCGAACCCGCGCACCCGGCCGTTCGAGCTGAACGATCCTCTGTTCCGCGTTGCGAACGTGACGGAGCTGCATGCGGGAGACCGTTCCGACATGCTGTTCGTGCTTCACGATCGCGTGGTCACCTATGGGCTTGCGCCTCGCGATGGATATTCAGCGCTGTACGAAGCGGCTCGGCACCAGTGGGAGACGGGGGCGATTCACCGTCCAGTTCACATCTCGGCGACCGCACCGGCCGAAAAGGGCGATGCGGTGTTTCTGGTCGGTTCGGGCAAAGAGCTTGGCGCGTGGAATCCGGCGAACGGATTGGGACCGCTCAAATCCGGACAGCTGGACGCTTCACTGCCGGAGGGCTTCGCCTACGAATACAAGCTCGTCATTCGGCGAAGTGACGGCCGCACCGAATGGGAACCGGGCGCCAATCGAGCACTGTTCGTAAATCGCGCTAAAGAGCCGCTGCAGCTTTCTCTCAAGTGGGCGGAGCGCAACGGATGAACGATCGGATCCTGAAG
>JBJMQN010000535.1:0-6392 GCA_045802665.1 Myxococcaceae bacterium
CGAGGTCCATCTCCTTCAGCAGCACGAGCCGGTCGCGGTACTGCGCCGCCGTCTCGAACTCCATGCCGTCCGCCGCCTCGTGCATCTTCGCGGTGTGCTCCTTGATGAGCTTGTGCAGCTCCTCCTTGCTCATCAGCGTGTTCAACGCGTCAGCGGCACCGGGCAGCGGCAGCGGGTCGTGCGAGTACAGCACCGCGGAGAGATCCAGGATGTTCTTCTTCACCGTCTGCGGCGTGATGCCGTGCTCCTCGTTGTACTTCTTCTGAATCGCGCGCCGCCGGTCCGCCTCTCCCAACGCCAGCTTCATCGAATCCGTCATCTTGTCCGAGTACATGATGACCCGCCCGTTCACGTTTCGAGCGGCGCGGCCCATCGTCTGAATCAGCGACACGTGGCTGCGGAGGAAGCCCTCCTTGTCCGCGTCGAGGATCGCCACCAGCGTGGTCTCCGGGATGTCGAGGCCCTCTCGCAACAGGTTGATGCCCACCAGCACGTCGTACTCGCCCTTGCGGAGATCGCGGATGATCGCGGTGCGTTCGATCGCGTCGATGTCCGAGTGCAGGTAGCGCACGCGCACGCCGACCTCGGAGTAGTACTCGGTGAGATCCTCCGACATCCGCTTGGTGAGCGTCGTCACCAGCACGCGTTCGTTCTTCGCGGCGCGCTTGCGGATCTCCTCCAGGAGATCGTCCACCTGGTTCGACACCGGTCGCACTTCCACTTCCGGATCGAGCAGGCCCGTCGGCCGGATGATCTGCTCGACGACGACGCCGTGGCTCTTGTTGAGCTCGTACTCGGAGGGCGTCGCGGAGACGAACACCGTCTGGCGGAGCATGTCCTCGAACTCGCCGAACTTGAGCGGCCGGTTGTCCATCGCGGAGGGCAGCCGGAAGCCGAACTCCACCAGCGTCTCTTTTCGCGAACGGTCGCCGCGGTACATCGCGCCGATCTGCGGCACCGTCTGGTGGCTCTCGTCGATCAGCAGCAGAAAATCCTTCGGGAAATAATCGATGAGGCACGGCGGCGGCTCACCGGGGCTTCGTCCCGACAGATGCCGCGAGTAGTTCTCGATGCCGTTGCAGAACCCCATCTGCTGCATCATCTCGAGATCGAACATCGTGCGCTGCTCGAGCCGCTGCGCCTCCAGCAGCTTGTTCTCGCTCCGGAGCTGCGCGAGCCTGTCCCGGAGCTCCACCTGGATGGACTGGATCGCGGTGAGCCGCTGCGGCTCCGGCGTCACGTAGTGGCTGCCCGGGAAGATGACCGCCTTCTCCACCTCCCCCAGCGTGATGCCGCGGAGCGGATCCACCTCGGTCACGCGCTCCACGGTGTCGCCGAAGAACTCGATCCGGATCGCTCGGTCCTCTTCGTACGCCGGGAAGACCTCGAGGACATCGCCGCGCACCCGGAAAGTTCCGCGGTGGAAGTCCGCGTCGTTGCGCTCGTACTGGCACTCCACCAGCCGCCGCACCACGTTGCGCAGCCCCGCTTCTTTCCCCTTCTCCACCGTCACCGCCATCTCCACGTAGGAACGCGCGGTGCCGAGGCCGTAGATGCAGCTCACCGAGGCGACGATGATCACGTCGGAGCGCGTGTTCAGCGAGTGCGTCGCCGAGTGCCGCATGCGTTCGATCTCGTCGTTGATGGTCGCGTCTTTCTCGATGTACGTGTCCGACGACGGCACGTACGCCTCCGGCTGGTAGTAGTCGTAGTAGCTGACGAAGTACTCCACCGCGTTCTCGGGGAAGAGATCGCGGAACTCTCCGTACAGCTGCGCCGCCAGCGTCTTGTTGTGCGCGATGACCAGCGTGGGCTTCTGCACGTGCTGGATCAGGTTCGCGACGGTGAACGTCTTGCCGGACCCGGTGACCCCGAGCAGCGTCTGAAACTTGTCGCCGCGGGCAATCCCCTCGGTGAGCTCGGTGATCGCGCGCGGCTGATCGCCTTGCGGCTCGTAGTCGCTGACCACTTTGAACGCGGGCATGACGCGCTCACATAACACCCGGCGAGCGACCATGCTGCACAAACGTTCACCTGCGCGGCCCCGCCTATCGCCGCTGGGCGAGCAGCCAGCCGGGCCGTCCATCAGGCCACTTCCTACCTTCGTAAGTCGACGGAGGATCCCATGACCGGAAAGCTTCTTCTCGGAGCAGCGTGTGCTCTCGCCATTCTCTCGTGTGAGCCCACGACGTACGGGCAGGCGGTGCAGCAGCAGAAGCGCGCGGAGGCGGTCCCAGCCGCGACGAATGACCGCGCAGCCGAGCCCGGAGCAGACGCGCCGCTCTGTCCCACGCCGGCCGCTCGCGGCTCGCGCGATTACGGCTACTGCGAGCAGGAGCTCACCAATTCGTCGGTCATGAACGATGAGTCCGGCACTGGCGGGTCCGGCGATCTTCGCTGCCGGCTGCCCAGATAGCGCCAGATAGGGGGAGACCGCTGCGGCAGCCGCGCTAACCGCCGCGGACAATCGTCGCGAAGGCCAGCGTTGCGCACCCTTGTTCCGGGGTTTGCGCGGGGCTCACGGTTGCGGAACATCGAGACGATCATCAGGCAGCGACGAGAGGAAGTGGTCGACGCGCTCGCTCAGCGCGCGCAGAAGCTCGCCGTGCCGAAGGGTTCCCGGAACGAGCTCGTCGGCACGTGGTGGGAGCTGCTCGACGCGATGGCGCACCGCTGCGGCACCCGGGATGGGGATGGGGCACGAGCGCGCTGGGAGCGGCTGCTCGACACGCACCTCGCACTCCGGCGCCACCTCGGCTTTTCGCTGGATGCCATCTGCGACGAAATAGCCTTCGTCTCGCGCGAGCTCTCCGAGACGTGGCTCAAGGGAGGCCCCGACGGCGAGCCGGACTTCGAGGACACGCGGATCTTCTTCCAGGCGTTGGAGAGCGCGATGGAGCGCGCCGGTTGCGCGTACTACGGGGATCTCGCCTCTCGCAGGCGGCATGATCGGCAGACGCTGCGCAGGCTCGATCAGGCGCTCGCGGACGCGACGGCGAACGAGCAGAACCGCGAGCTCGGCGAGCTCCTCGAAGGCCCGCTCCGCGTCATCTGCGAGGCGGTCGCCGCGGACGGCGCCGCGATCCATCTGCTCGAGGCGGACCAGGAGCTCGTCCTCGTCGTCGCCACCGGCGCGGTGAACCCGACGGGGCTCGGTAACCGCGTCCGCGTGGGCGAGCCGACCTTCGTGAGCGACGCCGCTCTGGCCGAAGATCTCGTGGAGCTCTGCGACGCCACCGCCGCGCGCACGAAGGAGTTCGACGGAAACAGCCATCCGCTGCGGACGATGATCGCCACGCGGCTGTGGCCCAACGGGCGGCTCCTGGGGGTCCTCACCCTGGCGCGCACGCGCATCGAGCCCTTCCCGCCTCCCACCCGGCAACTCCTCGATCTGCTCTCGGAATACCTCTCCACGATCATCGATCGCGCGCGCCTGACCACCGCCGTCCGAGAGGCGAACGAACAGATCCGGCGCCAGCACGAGCTCTACCGGCTCACCGTCGAGGCGCAGAACGATCTCGATCACTCGGTGGTCGTCATCCGCGGGCACGCGGCGATCTTCGTGAACGACGCCTTCTGCCGGACGCTGGGCTACACGCGCGAGGAGCTGCTCGCGATGCGCGATCTCACCCAGATCCTCTCGACCGAGACGCGGGCGGAGACCCGAACGCTGCTCCGGGAGATCTTCAGCGGCAGAAAACGGCTCGCCACGATGGACGTGGAGGTCCTCACGAAAGCCGGCGACAAGCGCGAGCTCGCCATCTCCTGCAAGCACATGCCGCCTGCGGGCTCGGAGCTCGACGACCTGCTCATCCTCATTGGCCGGGACGTCACCGAAAAGCGCAGGATCGAACGCGAGGAGAAACAGCGCCGCGAGTTCATCGAATACCTGATCGGCGTCGCGAGCCACGATCTGCGAAATCCGCTCACCGCGGTGATGATGTCCGCGACCTCGCTCCTGCGCCGAGACGATCTCGACTACCGGGTCCACGCGCAGCTCATGCGGGTCGTCTCGTCCACCAGGAGGGCCTCGCGGCTCATCCGGGACCTGCTCGACTTCACCTCCGCGCGGATGGGCGCCGGCGTTCCGTTGGAGCGCAGGCCCACGGAGCTGCGCCCGCTGCTCACTTCCGTGCTGGAGGAGATCCGCTCGGCCTATCCGGACAGGACCGTGCTGCTCGAAGACGCCGTCGACGTCCGCGGCGACTGGGATCCGGATCGGCTCGCGCAGGTCTTCACGAACCTCGTGACCAATGCCCTCCAGTACTCGCCCGCGGGTCAACCGGTGACCGTCAGGGTTGGCGCCGACGCCGGGCTCGCGCGCGTCTCGGTCCACAACCGCGGCCGCGTCATCCCGGAGGACATGCGCGAGGCGATCTTCGAGCCGCTCAAGCGCGGCGGCGCCGCTCAACGCGATCGCTTCGGCCTCGGGCTCTTCATCGTCCAGGCCATCGCCGCGGCGCACGACGGATCCGTTCACGTCAGCTCGTCCGCGGAGGACGGCACGACCTTCACGGTCAGCTTGCCGCAGCGGGCGGAGTCGGAAGCCGCGCTGCAGCTCTGAGGACAAAAAAATGCCCGCCGTGCGACGGGCGGGCATTCCATCCACGCGTGGGAGGGGGTCTACGCGTGCATGTCGTGGACCGCGGGATGCGCGGCAATGGATCGTGTCGAAGTAGGCAGCGTGAACCGGAACTGAGCGCCCACCGGCTCTCCGCGCTCGCACCAGATCTCTCCGCCGAACTCGGACACGCGCCTCGATGCGATCGCCAGGCCAAGGCCGTGACCGCTGCTCGACGGGCCGCGGAAACCGGGCCGGAAAATGTTCGCCGCGATCTCAGGGGAGACCCCTGAGCCCTCGTCGCGCACGCTGAAGGTCACGTAGCCGCCGGTGAGCACCGCGCTCACGTGGATCCAGCTCCGCTGCGGGCCGTGATCCAGCGCATTCACGAGGAGATTCAGCAGGATCTGCATCGCGCGCGAGCGGTTCACCCGGACGTTCGGCAGCGACGGCGGTAGGGAGACGTGGAACCGCACGCCCCGCGCGTTCGCCAATGCGCGCACGCGATCCATCGCATCCAGCACGTATTCGGAGACCGGCACGTCGTCGAGCTCCGCCTGCGCGTCACCCTCGAGCAGGTCCTCGACGAGGTCGCTCATCCATTCGACGGTCCGGAGGATCGTGCGGAGGTTCCGCTCAGCGCCCACGGCGTTCGCGCCACTCTCGAAGTTGCGCAGCGCGAGCTCCGCCTGAAGCCGGATCACGGTGAGCGGCGTCTTCAGATCGTGGGCGATGAAGCGAACCGCGTTGGATGACTGCGGGTGAGTCATAGTTCCTCCGGCTTCGTGGGCGACGAACACCTTGTACGGATCGCGAACGCGATCAGGAATTGGCGTCGAGATCAGGATCGGTCGATCCGCGATGCGTTCGGATGAATTGAACGAAATTGCAGACCCAGTGCAGCGGACTCCGAGCGGGCCAGAAGGACAGTGTGAGGTGTCCGGGGCGAACCGTGGTGCTGGTGCTCGGGCCGATTGGGGATTTCGCTCTCGTGCTCGCAAAGTCCGGGAATGCTCGAGAGCTGCTTCAACGATTCCGCGGTCTCATCACTTCTCGCGCCGGTGCTCGAAAAGTTGCCGAAGGGCTTCGTGATCTGCGGAGAAAGTTTTGGCGCCTGTTGCAACGAGGAGGCGGCGCGGCTGCTCGGGTTGCCGGAGCGCCGGCTGTCCTTCGGCGCCTGGAAGGACCAGGTCAGGTTCCGCAGCGAAGAGGGCAGCGCGCTGTCGCTCTTCTCATTGCTCGAGCGCGCGCTCGATGGCTCCGAGGTGCGAAGGCGCCGCGCGGAGATCATCCAGCGCTCCGGCACGAGGGTGCAGATCTCGGTCGACGCGATTCCGCTCCCGGCTGAAGGCGCCTGCGTGCTGCTGCTCGAGGATCTCGCGTGGGAAGTAGAGGAGCGGCAGTCGCGCGATCGGTGGATCGCGGCGCTCGGCCACGAGATGAGAGGAGCGCTGCACTCGCTCGCGACCGGGACCGCGATCGCGCTCCACCGCGACGTCTCGCAGGAGGTCCGCAGACACCTGGACGCGATCGCGCAGAACACGCTCTTGCTCGCGCGGCTCGTCGGAGATCTCACGACGTCCGCGTTGATGATGGATGGCGCGCTGGAGGTGAAGCCGATCGCGATCGATCTCCGGTCCTTCATCGAAGGCGCGGCGCGCACCGCGGAGTTGCCGGGCGCGGCGCACGACCTCATCTTCTCCATCCCGGAGAAGACCGTCGCGTTCGTGGATCCCGACAGGCTGCAGCAGATCGTCACAAATCTCCTCGGCAATGCGGCGAAGTATTCGTCGCCCGGCGCGCTCTTCTTAGAGGCCGAGCTCCGTGAAGC
>JBJMQN010000536.1:0-10662 GCA_045802665.1 Myxococcaceae bacterium
GCCGCGGAGCGCTCGCGCCAGAAGCAGGCCGAGCAGTCCGTACACGCCCGCGTGAGCGAACTTGTCGAAGTGGCTGACGTTGGGCGTCGGCAGCTTCGACTGAGACGACAGAAAAAAGATGAGTCCCATCCAGAGCAGAATGGGCAGCGCGTAGATGGCGAACCGCTTCACGAATTCGCTACCAGCTGCGTCGGTGCCGTCGCGACGGTGGGCAGCGGCAACATGGTCCGCGTGAAGCCGACCTGAACTCCCGAGTGCTGGTTCGGCGAAGTGTGCTCGACCTTCACCTTCACGACGGAGCCCACCTCCGCATCGCCGTCGAAGTTCACCGTGCGGTTCTCGGGCGTGCGGCCGAAGCGGCGGGTCGGATCGCTCCGGGACGGCCCTTCGACGAGCACTTCAACTTCGAGCCCGACCTGCGTGGCCATCAGCTCCTGGCAGATCTTCCGCTGCAGCTTCTGCAGGCGCTCCAGCCGCTGGATCTTCACCTCGTGCGAGATGGCGCCCCACTCGTCCTCGCGCAGCGCGGCGCCGGTCTTCGGCCGAGGGGAGAAGACGAACGAATACTGGTGCTCGAACCGCACGAGCTCGGTCAGCTGAATCGTCTTCTCGAAGTCCTCGTCGGTCTCGCCGGGGAAGCCCACGATGATGTCGGTGGTGATCGCGATGCCGGGACGCGCGGCGCGCAGCTTCTCGAGGCGTTCGAGGTATTGGGCGACCGTGTAGTCGCGCCGCATGCGCTTCAGGACTTCGTTGGAGCCGCACTGCACGGGCAGATGGAAGTGCGGAGCGATCTTCGGCTGGATCCGGAACGCCTCGATGAGCTCGTCCGAGAGATCGTGCGGGTGGCTCGTCGTGAAGCGGACGCGGAGGATGCCGGGGACTTCGGCCACTCGGAGCAGGAGCTGCGCGAAACTGACACCGCCCTTGTAGCTGTTCACGTTCTGGCCAATCAGCGTGACCTCGCGCACGCCGACCTTCGCGAGCTCAGCCACCTCGCTGAGCACCTCCGTGAACGGCCGGCTCACCTCGCGGCCGCGCGTGTGCGGCACGACGCAGAAGCTGCAGACGTTGTCGCAGCCCTTCATCACGGTGACGAACTCGGTGACCTTGCCGCGGGAGGTCTCGGGGTTCGCGCGCGGGAAGACGTACTCCTCGCTGTCCACCCACGCCGTCTCCACGACGCGCGCCTTCTCCGACTGAATCTTCTCGATGATCTCGGGAAGCTTGCCGATGTTGTCCGGCCCGAAGACGAAGTCGATGTAGCGGACCTTCTCGAGGAGCTTCCCCTTCTCCTGCTGAGCCACGCATCCGCCGACGCCGATGAGCGCTCCACGCTGCAGCTTCACGGAGCGGTAGCGCCCGAGCGCGGACAGCATCTTCTCCTCCGCCTTCTCACGGATGGAGCAGGTGTTGAGGATGATGAGGTCCGCGTTCTCCGCCGTCGGCGTGACGCTGTAGCCGATGGTCGACAGCGCCTCGCCCATGCGGAGCGAGTCGTTGACGTTCATCTGGCAGCCAAAGGTGTGGACGAAGTAGCGCTTCATTCGGATCGGGCGGCTTATACCGGCGGGCCGCGACGAAGTCGAAGGGGCCAGGCGATGCGCAACGGGGCCGGAACACCCGCTCAGACGTGTACGGACAGCTGCCGCCGATGAAGCTCCAGAATCTCCGGCTCGCGAGACCGCAGCACCTCCACGGCGTCCGGCCCGTACCGCTTCGCGAGCCGCTCGTACGACGAACCCGCCGCGAGCTCCTCCCGGATCTTCTTCTCCGTCTCGACCTCTTTCTCGGAAGCGACGCCACCCGACGTCCGAGCCTTCTCGATCGAAGCCCTCACCTTCTCGTGGTGCCCGGTGATCTTCAGCTCCACGCTCCGCCGTCCCGCGAAGTCCGAGCAGAGCGCGCCTACGCGGGAGATGTCCTCGATCGACGCCCCACTCTTCGCCGCCGCCTCGCGATGAGCGTCCGCGAGATCCTCCGCCCGGCGCGATGGAAGCTTCTCCAACGCCTCCACATACGCGCGCTGAAAACCGAGGTACCGGTCGAGCGACTCCTTCGTGACCAGCGGCGCAGCCAGCTTCAGCGTCTTGAAATCCGCGTCCTCCACGGCGGAGGTCTGATCGTGTTCAGGGTGCACGAGCTTCATGGCCCCTAGATAACGCGGACCACCATCCGATTCATCGCCTCAGATCGCGACGAGCTGATCCGCGACCTTGTCGAGATCCGCCACGGATTGGACCACGACGGCCTGATCCACGTTCTTGCTGTACGTGTGCATCTCGCTGTCGCCGAAGCCCCAGGAACGGCGGTCCTCGGTGGCGATCCACACCACGCGCTTCGCCTTCCGCTTGAGCTCCTTCAGCGCCCACGCGTTCGGCGGGTTGAAGTTGTTCCGGCCGTCACCGATCACCATCACGGTGGTGCGGCGGGTGATGCTGCCGAGGTTGTCGCGGACGAACATGGCCAGCGCTCGGCCGTAGTTGGAGTTGGACGCGAGCGAGATCCCCTTCCCCGCAACCGCGACGTCGATCGCCTCTTCCGGCTCCAGCTCGCGGAAGTATTCGGTGACCTCCCCGATGTCGGAGACGAAGACGAACGATCGCACGCGCGAGAACAGGGTCTGCAGCGTGTGCGTGAAGAGCAGCATCATCCGTGAGGCATTGCGAACCGAGTCCGACACGTCGCAAAGCACGACGACGTCCGGGCGCTCCGGCCGCTTGTTCCGGAACTGCGGCACCATGGGCACGCCGCCCCACGGCATGTTCTTGCGAAGCGTCCGGCGGACATGCAGCGCGCCCTTCTTCCGCGTCCGCTGTTTGCGCTGAAGGCGCGTCTTCAGCTTCTCCGCCATCTTCCGCACAGCGGACTGCGCCGCTTCGATCTCGTTTCGCGAGAGCTGATTGAAGGAGCGATCGACCACGCTGCTCGCCATGCGCCGGGTGCGAGCCTGCGCCTGCCGGGCGATCTCCGCTCGCGCGGCCTCCTCCACCTTCCGCATCGCATCGCCCACGTAGCGCGAGACGACCTCCACCCCGTCCGCCGAAACGCCGCGCGCTTTCAGCTCCTCCTCCAGCGAACGCAGGTCCGAGTACGCCTTGTCACTGCCCGCGCCCGAGAGCATCCGCCGAGAGAAAAAGCCCGTCTGAAACGCCGTCTCCATGCGAGACAGATCGATCTGCAGCGCCGCCGCGCGAAACAGCTGAGCCAGCCGAGCGCGATCGCCCTCCAGAGTTGCCTGAGCCAGAGGGCTCATCCCCGGAACGAGCTGCTCCAGAGTTGCGATGATCATCTTGAGATCGTCGCCCTCGATGAGCCCCTCTTCATCGATGCGGGCGCGCAACGCTTCATCGATCGCATCGAACGTGCGCGACGCGCCTGAGAAATAGAACGTGAAGCACCGATCGAACGTCTCCACGTCGAGCTCGCGTTTGCACAGCGAGCTGCGAAGGGCCGACTTGAAGAGCCCGGGATCCGAGAGGCCGACGAGCTCCGCGGCGCGCTCAGCGTCCTGAACCTCGGACGTGCTGACGCGAAGGCCGTTCTGCCGAAGCACCTCCGCGAATTCAACGATCCGAGCGTCCACGTTTCCTCAATCGCAAACCAACGAATGCGCAAACCCAGATCAAGGGCCCACCAAACCCAACCGAACACCCTCCGCGCTCCATCGTTCCACCGCCACCGCCCGCCTGACACTTCCCATCGATGCACGACAGGCCGGCGGTACAGAGATCCGAAGCATCATCCACCAGGCCGGTGCAGTCGTTATCGACCCCGTCGCAAACCTCCGGAGCTGGAGAACAAGTAACGGTCACGCCAGCCGTCGCGACATTGAAGTTATCGCCCGTGCTGCTCCCATCCCCATTCACCGCGTTCCCGAACACCTTGAAGTTCGCTGAACCGGCCAGAGGAGCGGTCCAGCTCGCGGTGAACGTGACCTTCCCGCTGCCGCCCAGCTTCGCGCGGTTGTGAGTGACCTCGCCATTGAGCACGTGAGCGTCGGGATCGCTGGTGGTGAGCTTCCCGGTGCTGGCGGACAGGTTCAGGCCCGCTCGGTTGTTCGGAGAGGTGATGACGACCGTGAGCGTCAACGGCTCGCCCACCTCGACCGAAGTCGCGGACGGCGTGAGCGTGACCGTGGGCACCGGCATCGTGAACGAGCCAGCCGTCGGAGTATGGCAACCCGCCTGAGCGCCGCACCCCGCGCCCACCACTGAGCTCGTAATCCCCGTCGAGTTCGCCGCCGCGGAGAGCGGAATCAAGAGGAGCGCGAACCAGAGGACGTGTCGCATCGATCGAGAGTCTACCCCGGCTGGGCCGCGTCGAACGCCATCACCGCTTCGATGTGATGGGTCTGCGGGAACATGTCCACGAGCTGCAGCGCCTTCGGAGCAAAGCCACGCGCTTTCAGATCCTCCGCGTCACGAGCGAGCGCCGCTGGATCGCACGCCACGTACACCACGCGCCGGACACCCAGCCCCTTCGCGATCTCGGCGATCCCGGGCGCGCCGGTACGCGGCGGATCCACGAACAGCAGATCGAACCGATCTTTCTCCTTCACGAGCCCCTGCGAGAGCTTGATCGCGTCGCCCAGCATGAAGCGGACGTTGGTGACACCGCCCTCCTGAGCGCTTCTGCGAGCAAGCTCGGTGCTGACAGCGCTCGACTCCACGGCCACGACCTCGCGTGAGGTCCCCGCGATCGCGAACGTGAAGTTCCCGTTGCCCGAGTACAGCTCCAGCACGCGGTCCTGCTCCGTCGCGCCGAGCTCGTAGACGGCGGAGGTGACCAACGCGACGTTGGCCTCCGCGTTCGCCTGAGCGAAGCCATCGGGACGTACGTACAGCGGCACGTGCGGATGAAGCGGCGACAGCGACGGAAGCGCCGGCTTCCCAATCAGCACCGCCCTGCCCTCTTTCGGGGTGATCACGGCACCGCGCGCGGAGATCGAATGAATGGCCCGCTTCACCGCCTCTTCGATCTTCGGCCTGAGTGCGCCCGTGAGCTGCACGGCGAAAGCGACCTCGCCCGACTCCGCGAGCAAGGTCAGCGTGTCGATCTCCTTCGCCACCGGCTCCAGCGCAGCCGCGAGCTTCGACGGCGCGTCGGACAACGCCGGGATGAGCGCGGGGCAACTCTCCACGACCACGCGCTCATGGCTCCGCCGCCCGAAGAACCCGAGCCGGTGCGCTTTGCCGGACGGCGCGACGTGAAATACTGCTCGCCTGCGATAGCCCATCGCCTGAGGCGACTTCGCGAACGGCCGGAGCTCGTAGCTCTCGCGTGGGATCCCGCCGAGGTGCTCCAGCGCGGAGAGGACGATCTCGCGCTTCGCCTCCAACTGCGCCGGATCCGCGAGGTGCAGCCAGTCGCAGCCGCCGCAGCGATCCGCGATCTGACACGCAGGCTCGCGGCGATGCGGACTCTTGCTGACGATCTCGACGAGCTCTCCGCGCAGCACGCGCTGAGAGACCTCCACGTCCGCGACGACCTTCTCGCCCGGCAACGCCCCTTCGACGAACACAGTTCGGCCCTCGTGCGAGGCGACTCCCTCACCGAGCTTGGACAGCCGTTCAACCGAGAGCGTGAGGCGCTGCGACGACGTGGCGGGCCCTACTTGTTGCGGGACGACGCGCCCTTGTTCGGCTTCTCGTCAGGCAGCTCCGTGCGGAGCCGCTCCACGAACCGTTCGATGCGGGCGCGCTTGTCCTCGTCAACGTCCACGAACTCGATGCCCATTCCGGGGACCTGGTTCGAAGGGTTATCGAACTCGTTCACGCGCATGACCTTCCCGTGCAGCTCGAAGGGGAACGCCGTGTCGGGGAGCGAGACGATGAGTCGCACCGTCGTGCCCACCGCGAGCGGATTGCGCGTGTTGATGAAGATGCCGCCGCGGCTGATGTTCGTCGCCCAATCGGTGATGAACCCGTCCACCGTCCGGTAAGCCACGAGCAGCTCGTGCGAGAGCCGATCCGCTCGTCGGTGTTTGAGGCTCTTCTCCGACTTCTCAGGCATCTTCATCTCCGGTGATCGCGGGCAAGGCCCCTGCAGAGGTCCCCCGCGCGGCCGGACTATACAGCGGAAATCAGAATTTCATCTCCTTCAGGTCCGGAGCGCGCTTGAGGGCGGGCTCGGTGATCTTCTGGACCTGTTCGAAGGTGACGCCGGGCGCCAGCTCCCTGAGCAGAAGTCCCTGCGGAGTCACCTCGATGAAGGCGTAGTCGCTGACGATGTAGTGAACGCACTTCTTGCCCGTCAGCGGGAGCGAGCAGGCCTTCAGGATCTTCGGCTGCCCCTCTTTGTTCGCGTGCTCCATCGCCACGAAGACCCGCTTGGCGCCCACGGCGAGGTCCATCGCCCCGCCCATCCCCTTCACCATCTTGCCGGGGATCATCCAGTTGGCGAGGTCCCCCTGCTCGGAGACCTCCATCGCGCCCAGCACCGCCATGTCGATGTGCCCGCCGCGGATCATCCCGAACGACGTGGCCGAGTCGAAGTAGGAGGCACCCGGGACCGCGGTGACCGTCTCTTTCCCTGCGTTGATGAGGTCCGCATCCTCGTCACCCTCGAACGGCCACGGGCCGATCCCGAGCAGCCCGTTCTCCGAGTGCAGCAGGATGTCCACGCCCTTCGGGATGTAGTTCGCCACCAGCGTCGGCATGCCGATGCCGAGGTTCACGTAGTAGCCGTCGCGGAGCTCCTGGGCGATCCGCTGCGCAATCTGTTCTCGCGTAAGAGGCATAGGGCTACTTCTTCCTCACGGTCTTCTTCTCAATCCACTTCTGGTAGCTCTTCCCCACGACGAGCTTCTTCACGAAGATCGACGGGACGTGAATCGCATCTCCGTCGATCTCGCCGGGCTCCACGAGGTGCTCGACCTCGGCGATCGTCACCTTCGCCGCCATGCACATGAGCGGTGAGAAGTTCCGGGCGGTCTTCCGGAACACCAGGTTTCCCCAGCGGTCCGCCTTCCACGCGCGCACGATCGCGAAGTCCGCCTTCAGCGGCTTCTCCAGCACGTACTCGCGCCCGTCGATCGTCCGGGTCTCTTTGCCCTCGGCGATCTTCGTGCCCACGCCGGTCGGGGTGAAGAACCCGCCGATGCCCACGCCGCCTGCCCTGATGCGTTCCGCGAGCGTGCCCTGCGGGTTCAGCTCCACCTCCAGCTCTCCGGAGAGGAACTGCCGTTCGAACTCCTTGTTCTCGCCGACGTAGCTGGCCACCATCTTCTTGACCTGCTTCGCCTTCAGCAGAACGCCGAGCCCGAGCTCCGTGGTGCCGCAGTTGTTGGAGATGATCGTGAGGTTCTTCACGCCCTTGCTGTGAAGGGCCGCGATCAGGTTCTCCGGGTTGCCGCACAGACCGAAGCCGCCGGACATCACGACGGCGCCGTCCTGCACGTCCTTGATCGCCTCCTCTGCCGACGCGACGACCTTGTTCATAGAGGCTCTAGCGCTCCACCATCAGCGCGATGCCTTCGCCGCCACCGATGCAGAGGGAGGCCACGCCGCGCTTCTTGCCGAGATCCTTCATCGCGTACAGCAGCGTCGTCAGGATGCGAGCGCCGGACGCGCCGATCGGGTGACCCAGCGCCACCGCTCCGCCGCGCACGTTCACGTTCGTGCCGTCCAGCTTGAGCAGGTTGTTGTTCGCGAGCGAGACCACCGCGAACGCCTCGTTGATCTCCCACAGATCCACATCCGAGGTCTTCTTGCCGGTCTTCTGCAGCATCTTGTTGATCGCATCCGCGGGAGCGATCGTGAACTCCACGGGCTTCCGGGCTGCGGCGGCGTGACCCACGATCTTGCCGAGGATGGTCTTGCCTTCCTTCTGCGCGCGCTCGGCGGTCATCAGCACCAGTGCGGAGGCTCCATCGTTGATCGAAGAGGCGTTCGCCGCGGTGACGGTGCCGTCCTTCTTGAACACCGCCTTCAGCGTCGGGACCTTGTCAGGGCGCGCGTTCTTCGGGCCCTCGTCCTCGTCGACGGTGACGTTGCCCTTCTTGCTCTCGATCGTCACCGGGACGATCTCCGCCTTGAACTTGCCTTCCTTCTGAGCGGCGATCGCGCGGCGGGTGGACTCGAGCGCGTACTCGTCCTGCATGTTCCGGCTGATGTTGTTGCTGGTGGCGCACTCCTCCGCGCACATGCCCATGTGCTGGTTGTTGTACGCGTCCCACAGCCCGTCGTGGACCATGAGATCGGTCATCTGCACATCGCCCATCCGAGCGCCGTTGCGCATCGTTCGCGAGAAGTACGGCGCGTTCGACATGGACTCCATGCCGCCCGCGACGACGACGTCCGCATCGCCCATCGCGATGGCGCGGTACGCGTCCACGACCGCCTGAAGGCCCGAGCCGCAGACCTTGTTCACGGTGACGCAGGGAACGGTGACCGGAAGCCCTGCGAAGATCGCAGCCTGACGGGCCGGGGCCTGGCCGACGCCGCCCTGGAGCACGTTGCCCATGATGCACTGCTCGACGGCTTCTGGAGAGACGCCGGCACGTTCCAGCGCGGCCTTGATCGCGATGGCGCCCAGGTGCGGAGCGGTGATGGAGGCGAGGCTCCCCTGGAATGCACCGATGGGCGTACGCGCCGCACCGACGATGACGACTTCACGGGCCATGACTGAATCTCCTTCGGGGGAAAGACGGAAAGTAGGCGTCCTTATGTGCGCTCGGGCCCAAGGGGTCAAGGCGCGCGGCGCCGGGCGCATGTAGCTGCACTTCAGCTAACGACAACGGGCGCTCGGCGCAGGTTGAGTTCCGTTGGCCGGTGGACGAGCCGGTGGCCTACGATGCGCGCACCCCCGTGCCTCGCTTCGCCGAAGATGCGCTCCGAACCGTCTTTCGCCGCGACCTCGACGAGGTTCGTCAGAAGAACGCGTTCGGCGTCGCGGCGCTGAGGTTGGCGGGGACTTCCGCGTGGGTGGGTCAGGCGCTGTGGAGCATGAGGCTCGCGCAGAGGCCCGACTTCGAGGCGAAGCTCCCGTGGATCGTGATCTACGCGGGCGCCGCGGCGCTCTTGTTCGGTGCGGCCTGGCTCGCGCCCGCGTTCCGCAAATGGAGCTGGTACGCGGCGGTGCTGGTGGACATCCCGGCGCTCGTGGCGATTCAGTGGCAGGGCATCACCTTCTCGCCCTCGCCCGCTGCGACGGCTGCGTACTGCATGATGTACCTCGCGCTGCTGCTCATGGCGTTCGGGATCCTGGAGCCGCGCAGGTGGGCGTTGATCGGGGCGTCCGCGTTCGCGCTGGGACTTCAGATCGCGTTGATGAAGCACGGTGGGCTCGGCAGTGACGCGCTCATCGCGGCGGTCATGTCGCTGGTGCTGGCGCCGGTCGGTGGCTACGTGTTCGGGCGGCAAGGCATCTCGCTCGTCAAAGCCGCGGCCCGCGACGAGGTGTCCCGCGAACGGCTGGGCCGCTACTTCTCCGCCGCCGTGCGGGACCAGATCGTCGCTCAGGGAGATTCCGATCCGCCGTCCGAGGAAGGCGAAGTGACGGTGCTGTTCGCGGACCTGCGGGACTTCACCGCACTGTCGGAGAAGCTATCGACGAATCAGGTGCTGGGGCTGCTGGATGAGTTTCTGTCGGAGATGACGCGCGTCGTTTTCAGGAACGCGGGGACGTTGGACAAGTTCCTGGGTGACGGGCTGCTCGCGTACTTCGGCGCGCCGATCCCGACGGGAGATCACGCGAAGGTCGCCGTGACCTGTGCGCTTCAGATGCAGCAGGCGCTGAAGGAGCTGAACGGGCGGCGGCGAGCGCGAGGAGACGTCGAACTTCGCATGGGGATTGGTCTGCACACGGGGCAGGTCGTGGTTGGGACGCTCGGACCGGATGAGCGCCGCGAGTACACGATCATCGGTGATGCAGTGAATCTCGCCTCGAGGCTGGAGGGCCTCACGAAGCGGCTCGGGGAGGAGATCGTCGCCAGCGAGACGACGCGGACGAAGGCGCCGACGTTCAACTGGCGCACGCTTCCGCCGGAACGGATTCGCGGAAAGACCGAGCCGATCAGCGTGTTCGTGCCCGCGCCGAGCCCATAAACGAAGAGCCGGACCCACTGTCGCGGATCCGGCCCTCCAGAACTTCAGAAGCGACTGTCGGCTACTTCTTGTTGAACTTGCCCATCACGTCGCCGAGGCGCGCGCGGGAGCCTTCCGCCTGCTGCTTCAGGTACTGGCGGTAGTCGTCCTCGCCCTCGTGCAGCAGCGCCTTGATGGAGAGCGCCACCTTCCGGTCCTGGGTGTTGATGTCGATGATCTTCACATCGACTTCCTGACCCTCCTGGACCACGTCGCGCGGGTTCTCCACGCGCTCGTCACGAAGCTCGGACACGTGCACCAGTCCTTCGATGCCCGGCTCGATCTCGACGAAGGCGCCGTAGTCCGCGATGTTGGTGACCTTGCCGAACAGGCGCGTGCCCTGCGGGTAGCGGCGCGAGACGCCGTGCCAGGGGTCGTCGCCGAGCTGCTTGATGCCGAGCGAGACACGGTTCTTCTCGGCGTCGAACTTCAGCACCTTGGCGTCGAGCTCCTGGCCGACCTGGACGACTTCGCTCGGGTGGCGGACGCGGCGCCACGCCATGTCGGTGATGTGGAGCAGGCCGTCGATGCCGCCGAGGTCGACGAACGCGCCGTACTCGGTGATGTTCTTGAC
>JBJMQN010000537.1:0-2338 GCA_045802665.1 Myxococcaceae bacterium
AGCCCACCGCGGCGGCGCTCTACTACGCGAACCTGCGAAGCCCCGAGCAGACGGTGCTCGTGTTCGATCTGGGCGGCGGAACGCTCGACGTCACGCTGCTGTCGGTTCAGAACCGCGTGGTGAAGGTGCTGGCCACGGGCGGCGATGCGTTCCTGGGCGGCGCCAACTTCGATGAGCGCGTCGTGGAGCTGCTCGTCGACGACTTCGAGCAGAAGAACGGCGTGCGCATCCGCGACAACAAGGTCGTGATGCAGCGGCTGGTCTTCGGCGCCGAGTCCGCGAAGATCATTTTGAGCTCCAAGGAATCCACCCGGCTGCGCGTCCCCTGCATCACGCAGAAGGACGGGCAGTTCGTGCACTTCGACTACGAGCTCACCCGCAAGCAGTTCGAAGGGATGGTCGCGCCGCTCATCGAACGTTCCGTGGGCGCGGTGGACGAGGTGCTCCAGCGAGCGGGCCTCAAGCACAATCAGGTGGACGAGCTCGTGATGGTAGGCGGTCAGACCCGCATGCCCGCTATTCGGAACCGGTTCCACGAGTTCAGGCGCTCCACCAACGAGAAGGACGTCCATCCGGATCTCGGCGTGGCGATTGGCGCGGCGATCCTCGGGCGGAACCTGCAGCGGAGCGCCGGGACCGGACTCTCCGACGTGGTGCCGATGCCGATTGGCGTGATGGCGCCGGGCGTGGGAAGCGTCGAGGTCATCTCGGCGAACACACCGGTGCCGGCCGCTCGGACGATCTCGCTCGACAAGCTGCCGCCGGAGGGACCGGTGTCGATGGCGCTGTTCGAGTCCGTGGATCGAACCTCCGTCGATCGCGAGCTGCTCGGCACGGTGTCGATTCCGCCGGAGTGGCGCAACGCGAATCGCGGGCCTGCGTCACTGGAGCTGCGCATGGGCCAGGACTTCGTGCTCAGCGCGGCGGTGGTGTCCGAGAAGGGCGCCAGGCTCGTGCTTCCGATCGCGAATCGGTGAGCTGGTAGCGGCAAC
Source organism: Myxococcaceae bacterium (assembly GCA_045802665.1). Classification (GTDB taxonomy): domain Bacteria; phylum Myxococcota; class Myxococcia; order Myxococcales; family Myxococcaceae; genus JBJMQN01. Next base: position 993 of record JBJMQN010000537.1, read on the forward strand.
TCAGCTCACCGAAGCAGCGCCGCGATCTTCACGTCGCACGCATCCCCGGCACACTTCGGCACCTCCGGATCTCCGTAGCGATCCCGCAGCGACGCGGCGATGTACTGCTCCGGCTGCATGCCGAACCACTGGGACACCTTGTGCCGGTTCGTGGAGACGAACTCGAACAGGTTCCTCGCGAGCGGCCTGAGCGCGGGTGAGCTGAGCCGCCTCGCCCAGCCCCGGTAATCCTTCAGCGCCCAGAGGACCATCAGCCACGCCGCGCTCCCCCGGAACACCTCGCCCCTGTCCGAGATGCAGATGAGCTCCTGTTTCTCCGCCGTGCGCCGGAGATCCGGAAATGCGCCGCGGGTCCTCGGGCTGTCGGTGGGCCAGCAGATGAGCTCCACGAAGCTCCGCTGTCTCCGAATCCACTCCGCGCAACGGCAGCAGAAGCCGCAGCTGTCGTCGTACAGCACGTAGAGCGCTTGCATGACATCACGCTCCCTGCGCGACCTTCATCGGCCGGCCCACGAACTCGTCGCTGCGAACGGGCGGCGGATCGCGATCGATCAGCGCGCGGCGGCGCATGCGGCTGAAGATGTAGAGGTTCAGGAAGTGCATCGCGCCGAGCACGACGAGCACGACGCCCAACTTGCTCGCCACGCCTTCGATCACCGCCTGCACCGTCAGCGGGATCTCGGACGTCTTCAGCGACAGAATCACCCAGCCCAGGTTGATCAGGTAGAAGCCCACCACGAGCAGGTGGTTCACCGAATCCGCGAGCCGCTCCTTGCCGAGGAACGCGTCGACCAGAAACACCGCGCCGTTCCTCGACAACGTCCTCGCGACCCAGACCGTCGTGACGAAGCTCAGCAACAGGTACGTCGAGTACTGCGTGACCAGGTAGTAGTTCGTTTCCATCTGCCCCTCCGGGCAAAGCGGCGCGAGAGTGATTCCCGCGCCCTTTGATCGGAAGTACCGGAGGAGCAGCCCGCGGTTGCGGGAGCCGGAGAAAGATTCTCCAGCCCCCGCGATTGCGCGGACTTACGGAACGAGCGCCGCCGAAGGATCGGAGAACGTCAGCGACTGGATGTCCAAGCGGGTGATTTGCGCGGGCGCGTAGGCGATCGCGAGCGCCCGCAGTTCGCGGTTCGGATCCGTCGGCGGGACGAGCAGCCGGTCAGCGGAGCTCGTCACGGTGTACGACAGCGCTCCGGTCGCCGGGTCACGGCTCACCTGCGCCATCATCGGACTGGGCTACTCCGGCCAGGATCTCGCGCTCAAACTGAAGGCGTTCCACATGCGGGTCATCGGCCTGCGCCGGACCGCCCAGCCGACGCCGAACGTCGACGAAGTGTTCACCC
>JBJMQN010000538.1:0-8669 GCA_045802665.1 Myxococcaceae bacterium
CACGAGTGCCGCAGTCTCTCCAGCGGGAGAATCGGAGTCGCTGGCGTACTCGGACGTGACCCAGCCGTTGGACTCGTGGACCGCGCCGCCCAGCACCCAGTGTTCCTACCCGATCACGTCAATCCCGGGCGCATCGCCGCTGACCACTTCTCCGATCGGCGCCGCTCCAACGCCCTTGCGGTTCAGGGCCTTCAGCGCCTTCTCCGCGTCCTTCCACGGGATCGCCGCCAGCAATCCGCCGTTCGTCTGCGCATCCGCGAGCACGAGCTGAATGTCGATCGGCAGCCCGTCGGGGAAAGTGACGTTCGGCTTCACCCACTCGAGGTTCGCTTTGGTGCCGCCAGGGACGACATCGTTCGCGGCGAGCTCCGGGATGTCCGCGATGATCGGCACGCGCTCGAGAAACAGCCGTGCTCGCACTTTCGCCGCGCTCATCATCTCCCACAGATGCCCGAGCAGCCCGAAGCCGGTCACGTCCGTCAGCGCGTTCACCTTGAACTTGCCCGACGCGAAGACCTCGCCCGCGGCCTTGTTCAGCGTCGTCATGATCCCGATCGCGTTCTTTTGAAGCTCCTTCTTCGCGATCCCCCGCTTGATCGCCGTCGTCGCGATCCCTGATCCGAGCGGCTTGGTGAGGAACAGCACGTCCCCATTCTTCGCCCGCGCGTTGGTCAGGATCTTCTTCGGATGAACGAGGCCGGTGACCGCCATTCCGTACTTCGGCTCGGGATCCTGCACCGAATGTCCGCCGAGGATCGGAATCCCCGCCTCGTGCGCCTTGTCGTGCCCGCCCTCGAGGATCTTCGAGAGGATCTCCAGCGGCAGCTCCTTCGGGAACCCCACCAGGTTCAGCGCGAACAGCGGCTTTGCGCCCATCGCCCAGATGTCGCTCATCGCGTTCGCGGCGGCGATCTGACCGAACACGAACGGGTCGTCGACGACCGGCGGGAAGAAATCCACCGTCTCCACCACCGCCGTCTGGGCGTTCAAACGGTAGACGGCGGCGTCATCGCTCGTCTCGAAGCCGACGAGCGCGTTCTTGTGCGGAGCAGTCTTCAGGTGGCGCAGGACCTGCGCCAATTGCCCGGGCCGGAGCTTGGCGGCTCAACCCGCGCAGTTTGATAACTGCGTGAGCCGGGGCAGTGAAGGCTTGTTCATGCGAGCGGCAGTAGCGCGCCGAACATCGGAGCGCAACCTGAACGACGCGAGCTACGCGATGACGCGGATGTAATCCCGCTTCATCAGCCCGAGCACGAGCTCCGCGGTGGCCACGTCATCCTTGTCGGAATGATCCAGCACCCCTCGGAACGTGCCGTGGTTCACGACCTGCTGAACGATGTCCAGCTCCTCGGGCTTCAGGTCGCGCAGCAGCGCATTGAGCGGGTTGGCGAACCCCAGCGTCGCATTGAGCGCCGGGAGATCCTTCTGAATGCGCCGGTACTCGTCGAGCTGCCGGAGCGCGTCCATCAGCAGCGCCTCGGTGGAGGTCTCCAGCTCGACCATGAACTCCTGCGCGTCCGCCGGCTGCAGCGCGAAGTCACCGATCTCCCACGTCATGATCCGGTTGAAGCTCTTCTGCGGACCCAGGTCGTGATTGTCGTCGATCACCGCGTAATAGACGCGGCCCTGACGGAGGTAGATCTTCCCCTCCTGATCGTTTTTGACCTGAAGCACGCCGTTCTTCTTCGAGGTGTGGAAGAGCTGCAGCAGATCGGGGAGCGGAACCTCCTCGATCTTTCCGGTCATCGACGAGCCCTTGGCCGCCTTCGCCTCCTGCTTCGCCGCGACCTCTTCCAGCTTCTGCTTCACCTGCGATTCGTCGAGCGCCTCGCTGTCCTTCCCCTGCTCGATGAGCTTGAGAATGGACGTGCCGATCAGGATGCGGTCGCCCTCTTTCAGGCGCGCCTGCTTCACCTTCTCGCCGTTCACGAACGTGCCGTTCGTCGAGCCGAGATCCTCGATGGTGATCTTCCCCGTCTGGATCGTGATCTTCGCGTGCTTGCGCGAGACCATGTCCTCGACGAGCACCATGTCGAGCTCGGACGAACGCCCGATGATGATCTGCTTGTCGTTCTTCAGGGGGAACTCGCCACCCTGGTACTTGCCGCTGATGAACTTCAGCGCGAAGTTTTTGCTGGCGGCGATAGCGGGAGAAGGACTCACGTTCCGAAGAACCTCAGGTCTGATCACTATAGCGTTCAGGACGCCGGCTTGTCGGCCTTGTCCGTTTCCCTGGCCATGTGGAGATACATCTCCGCGCTCTTGTTCCCCGGACTCCGGGTGAGCACGTCCTCCCATACAGCCACCGCCTCCGCCTTCCGTCCTGCGGAGTGCAGCGCCACGCCGTAGTGCACGCGGCCGGGGAGATAGTTCGGGTTGATCTTCGAGATCTCTTCGTACTCCGCGAGCGCCGCCTTGAGATCTCCTGAATCGCGGCACGCATCCGCCAGCTTCAGCCGCAGGTCCACGAACTGAGGACCCAGCTTGAGCGCTCGGCGGTACTCCTCGATCGCCTCTGCCCACATCCCGCTGGACAGAAACACGTCGCCGATGTCGGCGTACATGTTCGCGATCTTCCCCTGCACGAACGGATCAATCTTCGTCGCCGAAGCCCGCTGCCGGGTGAGGGCGGCCTGATAGACCTCCTTCGCCTCCCGGTACTTCCCCATGTCGTTGTAGATGACGGCGAGGTTCAGCGCCGCTTCGGTGTAGCCGGGGTTGATGCGCAGCGCCGCCTCGAACGCCCTCTGCGCGCGCGCGAACTGACCCTGGTCGTGGTAGACGATCCCGAGCATGTTGTAGACGTCGGCGAACGACTGGTTCTTCTCGACGACCTCTGCGAGGTACTTCTCCGCCTGCGCGTACTGCTTCTTCTCGAAGTAGCCGCGCCCCAGCGTGAGAAGCTGCTTGAGGGCTTCGTCCATGGGGTGAAAGTCCCGTCTGATCCGCTGCTTCCGGGGGCCTGCGTAGCCTACATGAGCCCGTGCGGAAAGAAGAATTCCCCGCCGCTTTTTGCCGGTTCCAGCGTGAGACGGATGGTCCGGTCCTCATCCACCGGCCGTTCGGGAAGCTTCCCGCGCACCCGAGCCTCTTCAGTGACGAGCACCGTGTCGCGCTCGGAGCGGATGAACCACGCTCGCGCGGTGTAGTGGCGATCACCTATCGCCAGCACCGAATCCAGGTCCCCTGCCCCACCATCCTCGCCCCCGAGCGCGAGCATCGCCGCCGAGTCGCCCTTCTCCAACGCCGCCCGACGCCGCTCCAGCGCCGAGACGATCGCGAGCAGCCGCGGCGCAAGCAATCCCTCCGGCGCCCAACTCCCATCGGCGAATTTGAACCGGATCTTCTCGTACCCAAGCGAGCTCACCTTCGTCTCGCCAAACGTTCCGTCGAAATCCAGCGTCGCCACCGCCTCCGCCGTGTGCGCGTCCGCGTCGACTGTCACCGTGATGCGATCGAAGAACACCTTCTTGCCCAGAAGCGGCGGCGCGCCGGGAAACCTGATCCCATCCCGCTCCGCGTTCTTGATGTAGCTCACGATCTCCGCGTCAGGACCCGCCGCCGAGCCGAGCAACTTCGGAAGCGACGCGTACAACACGACACCCAGAAACCCGAACACGACGAAAAATCCGAGTGGGCGAAGCCAGTCGTTCCGCACGACGGAAACTCTACCCCTTGCCGAGCAGCCCCTGCGCCTTCGCCGCCGCCGATGTCCCCGGCAGCTTCTGAATCACCATCTGCAGCGCGGCCTTCGCTTTGTCGCTCTGCCCGAGCTTGCTGTACGACTCGTACATCCCGAACAGCGCGTCCTCGTCGAACCCGAGCCCTGAGTAGTTCTTCACCACGGTCTCGTACCGTCCAGCGGCCCCGGCCCACTTCTCGCGCTTCCGGTAGAAGTCACCCACGTACATCTCGTGCCGGGCGAGCCGCGTCTTCGCGTCGTCCGCCCACTTCTTCGCCTCGGGGACGTACTGGCTGTTCGGGTACTGGCGGATGAAGTCGTTCATCGCTCGCACCGCGCCCTTCACGTCGCCCTGATCCTTCTCGTACGACGGCGGGAGCAGGAAGAACTCGGACGGAAAATCCTTCGCGTGCGTGAGCGCCGCCCGGTACGCCGCGTAGTCCACCTTCGGGTGCGTGGGGTGCAGCTTCACGAAGCTCTGGTAGGCGTCGCGGGCTTCGACGTAGCGCTCGCGTTCGAACAGCGTGTCCGCCGCCCGTAGCTCCGCGTCCTTGGACGCCTCGAGGTACGGGTACTTCGTCTTCACGTAGTCGAAGTACTTCTCCGCCTCGAGGTAGTTCTTGCTCTCCAGCGCCTCGTTGCCCTTCTTGAGGTTCTCCTCGGCGGAGTTCGCGTAGTCCGGCTCGCCCGCCTCCCCCGAGGTGGTGGCGCAGCCAGTGAGCACGAGGACCAGCGCCGAAAGAGAAGCAATGAACGTCTTCATCACGAGCACCTTCCTAGAAGGAACGCCCTGCTCACTCCACCTGAAAATCGACCGCGGGCCCCAGAACGGCAACCGCCACGTCCTCTGAGAAGCCGCGGGCGGACAGCGCTCGCATGGCCTTCGCGTACTGTTTGCTCTCTTTGATCGGCAGCGAGATGCCCCTCGCCCGGAGCAGCGCCCGAGCCTCCGCCTGCTCGTCGACTTCCAGATTGGAAGTGGCGCGCGACACCGCCTCCTTCGCGGCATCCTCCGGAATCCCCGCCGCGAGCAGCCGCGAGACGACCACGCCCGAGCCGAGCTTCCCATGGCGGAGCAGACTCTCCGCCCGCTCCTGCGCGAACTTGTGGTCATCGACGTAGCCGAAACGGTCGATGCGGGAGAGCGCCTCTCGGATGACGTCCGGTTCGTAGCCCTTTCGCTCCAGCGCCTGCACGAGCTCGCCGCGGCTCCGGCCCCTGCGCGCGAGCAGTCCCAGCAGCGCCTTCGTTGCCTGGCTCACAGGGTCGCCCGTCGGTCGTCGCGCTCGCGTCATGCAGCGGATGCGGCGTCTACCACGCGGCCACCGACCCTGTTAAACGCGCGCGCCATGCATCCGGTGCTCGCGCACTACCTCGATCTGCAGACCGCGCTCGAGACGCTGCAGAAGGCCGACGGCGCTGCGGAGCTCTCCAACGACGAACGGCTCTTCGCGGACGTGGCGCGCAACTCGCCCGAACGAAGAGGTCAGCTCCTCTCTGCCGCGGGAAAAAAGCGCCCGCCGACCGAAGTGCAGGAGGCGCTGGTCTATCTCGCCGCCCACACCGCCGCGCGCGCGATCCAGCAGGACGCCTCGCTGCAGGACGCGGTGCAGATCGCTCGGACGGCGTTGGTGGACGAGGGCGCGAACGAAGCGGACGTGAACCAGTTCCTCGCGTCCATCGTTCTCGAAGAAGCGTTCGGCTACGAGCACGAGGCGGACGACTTCGATCAGCCGTTCTTCGAAGAGACGCTCAAGTCCGTCGCCGAGCTCGCCCGGCTCACGCAGGAGCGCGTGAAGCAGCTGGTGCTGATGTTCATCAAGTCCGGAGACGCCGCAGACCGGCCCGCGTTCGGGAGCGCGGCGCAGGCCTTGATCGAAGCGGCATGGGAAGACGGACCGGAGCCCATCAACCCCGAGCACGTGGAAGCGGCGCTCGAGACCGCTCGAGCGAAGACACCGGAGAAGCAGCTGCCGCAGCTCTTCGACGGGATGCGGCGGTTCGTCGCGTTCCTCGGCCGGAGCGGCATCGTGGGCCCCTTGCGACAGGCAGAGCTGACCCGAGCGGTGGAGCGCGCGGCGATGGACGTGCCGGGTGCTCGCGGCGTGAAAAACTGAGGCTGATCGGCGGCGGCGCGAGCCGCCTCATCGGCGTCCCCCTGACGCGGGGATTAGCGCTGCTGTCCTACCTCTCCCTTCACCGCAGCTGAGTAGATCCACGCCCGGCTGTCTGCTCGACAGCGCCACCCGCGCGCGGAGATGCTCCAGCTGTGCACGCGAGGGTGCACCAGTTCATGTGCGCCTGCGTTTCTTCACTGTGCAGAACGACATGTAACGAGCCGATTTCACTCTCGCGTCGTCCGCAACGCGCACATTTCCAAGCGCGATAAATTCAACGCAGATCCGAATTTCTTTTCTGGAGAACGCCATGCCCGGTCCCGTCAGTGGAAGCAGCAACGCAGCAGCCGCCGCAGCAGCCGCAGCCGCTCGTCGACGGGCAGAAGAAGAAGCGCGCCGACGCGCAGAAGAAGCCGCGCGTCGCAAAGCGCAGGAGGCCGCGCGTCAGAAGGCGCAAGAGGCCGCGAAGCAGAAGGCCCAGGCCGCCAAGGCGCAGGAGGCCGCCAAAGCGAAGGCGGAGAAGGCGCAGGAAGCGCAGAAGAAGGCCGCCGAGGCCAACGCCAAGGCGCAGCACGCCCAGCAGGCCGCGTCGAACCAGGCGCACCAGCTCCGCGATCCGTCGCTCAGCGCGAAGGACCGCACCAAGATCGAAGGCGACATCAAGACCTCGCAGAAGAAGGCGAGCGAGGCGCAGGCGCACGCCGCGGAAGCGCAGAAGCAGGCGGACGCCGCGAAGAAGGAAGCGGACGTCGCGCACACCAACGCCCTCAAGCAGGCGGACCAGGCGATCAAGTCGCAGCAGGACGCGAACGTTGCCGCGAAGGCCGCCGGTCAGAAGGAGCCGTTCAAGATCGCGAACACCGTGAAGGACTCGGTGGACGCGGGCAGCCTCACGGCGAAGCAGCAGGAGAAGCTCATCGGCGCGAAGCTCGACGTCGATCCGAAGACCGCCGCCACGGCGGATGCGCAGCGCGTGCGCGAGGCCGCCGAGAAGGGGCCGGCCCAGGGCGCCGCGGAGCTCAAGAAGCAGCTCGAGGCGAACAACGATCCTCACTACCGCGACGCGCTGATGAACGCCGCGCACGACAACGGGACGGTGGACAAGATCACCCACGGCCTCGCCGGCGCCTCACAGGCCGACGCGAACAAGGCGGTGAAGGACCTGGGCCACGCGGCGGATCTCACCTCGGCGGACGCGAGCCGCGACGTCGCGGACTCCCTCCGGGCAGCCGAGGCAACCAACCCCGCCGCCGAAGCGAAGATCAACGGCGCGATCAAAGACGGCGCGAAGGACCCTGCCGTGGCGCGCGTCGCCGTGGGCCTCGCGGACGGCCTGCGCGAGACCGGCAAGTACGACGCGGCGGACAAGATCACCAAGCTGGATCCGTCGCTCAAGAAGACCGCCGCGCAGAGCACCGGTGAGACCCGAGCGCGCGACGCCGTGCGCGTGAACACCGCCGCCGATGAACGGTCGCAGATCGACAAGAGCCAGAAGGATCTCACCGCCCAGACGAAGGAGCACGCCGACAAGCTGTTCCAGATGCGGGATCAGAAGAAGCTCCCGCCCGGCACCGAAGTGGTCGGCGACAAGAACGATCCGAACCGCGTGGAGCTGGTGCAGAAGAACAAGCAGGGCGAGATCACCGAACGGACCATCGCGACGCGCGGCCCGAACGGGCAGGTGGGACTGGATTCCACGAGCTACGACAAGAAGGGCAATGCCAGCCGCGACGTGATCAGCACCGCGCCGAACGGCAACTCCACCGTGCAGCACGCGGACTGGAAGGCGAAGGCGGGAGAGAGCCGCAGCAATCCGCCATCGATCGACTCGCTCAAGAACAGCCGCGACAAGAGCGTGAACATCACCGAGTCCAGCCTCAAGACTCAGGGCGACACGCTGGTTCAGACCAAGTACCAGCAGAACGCGAAGATCGGCGTGCAGTCCTCCACGACCACGTTCGATCACCACGACAACACGGACGGGATCGACGGGAACTTCACGGACAAGTTCCACGACGGGCCCATCGACCACGTCGAGACGCGCAGCTACTCCATCCCGCCTCCGGGCGCGAAGGGTCCGGATGGCAAGGCGGCGGAGCCCACCTACACGCGCACGCAGGAGTTCAGCCAGGGCGGCGTGAAGGCGACGGCGTCGATGAGCAAGAAGCTCGAGGGCGACGACTTCGACGTGAAGGGCCGCGGCCAGCCGAACGGCGCGGACATGTCCGAGCTGCAGGGCGACCTGCGCGCGAAGGACGGCGAGGACGGCGAGGAGTTCGACGGCAACAAGGACAGCCCGAAGCAGTGGACGCTGGAGACGTCGCACGACAACAAGTACGCCAGCCAGACCTTCGTCGAAGGCCACACGGACGCGTCGATCATCACCCACCGCGAGGCCGAGGGCGACACGGTCAACGAGTCCGTCACCGGCAAGACCTTCAGCACCCAGAAGGGGCATGAAGGCGACATGGTGGACATCCACTCGAACACGTCCACGACCTACAACGACAAGGGCCAGGTCACCGCGCAGCGGCAGAGCTCGCTCGGCCCCGACGGCGTGAACCGCGCGTCCGAGTACAGCCGCACGGAGAGCAAGACCAAAGACGGCAAGACGCAGATCAACGAGCACACCACCAGCACGATCACCCCGCCGGACGGCTCTCCGATCAGCTCGAGGAGCGAACAGACCTCGGTGGTCGGCAAGAACGGCCAGCCGCAGCTCACGCGCGCGTACCAGTACGTCCGCGGCCCGGGCGGCGAGTCCACCGCCGAGCTGACGCCGAAGGGTCAGACGTTCACGGTGAATGGCCAGGAGCTCAAGTCCGCTCAGCAGCTAAACGGGCTGCCGAAGGATCAGCAGTTCCTCGCTG
>JBJMQN010000539.1:0-5603 GCA_045802665.1 Myxococcaceae bacterium
ACACACTTACCCTACACAAAGATCATACCATCTGCAAGCACCTTCTGATCCACTTCTCCGGCGGGCTCACGCTGCGAACACATCTCCTGATGAACGGGAGCTGGCACATCTATCGGCAGGGCGAGAAGTGGAAGCGGCCGGCGAGCAGCGCGCGCGTCGTCGTGGAGACCGAGGACTTCGTCGCTATTGCGTTCGACATTCAGGAGGCGGAGCTGCTCACGGACGCGCAGCTCGGACGACACGATGAGCTCAGCAAGCTGGGGCCGGATCTATTGAACGACGCGTTCAAGTTCGAGGAGGTGCTCCCGCGCGCAAGGAAGCGGCCGGGACTGACGATCGCGGAGGCGCTGTTGAATCAGCGGATCGCGAGCGGCATCGGCAACGTCTACAAGTCGGAGGCGCTGTTTCTCTCCGGTGTGAACCCGTTCGTGCCGGTCTCGTCGCTCACCGACGAACAGCTGGGCGCGATCTACGAGACGGCGAAGAAGGTGATGCGCGCGAACGTGGGGGATCCGCGCAAGAGCGGAATCGTCACGTACACGGGTTATCGGCGGACGACGCGCAACGCGAACCCGGAGGAGAAGGTCTGGGTGTACGGGCGCACCGGCAAACCTTGCCGAAAGTGCGGGACGGCGATCGAGATGAAGCGGCAGGGATTGGATGCGCGGAGCACGTACTGGTGCCCGACGTGTCAGCCATCGGGCCAACGTGTGTAGGGGCTGACCGGGTCCGACGGAGACATGTGCCGCCAGCAGGCGGCCATCCGAGCGGATCGTGTTGGCGCTCACGGCACCCCTGCACCCATATTCGGCGGTGCCGCTTTGGTTGAGCGCAGGGATGTGGGGTTGGCTCGGCGCGAGCTCGTTGTTGCTCGGCGCGCTGCTTGGGTATGGCGTGAAGCTTCCGAAGAGGCTCATCGCCGCCGTTCCTGAGCGCGTTCGTTCTGTCGAAGGCGATGTGAGCCTCACGCCCAGCGCGTGGGGCGACTCTTCAGAGTCGTGACCGCACACTTGTCGCACCAGGCGAGGAACTGCTCCCGCGGCACTCCGTTGAAGCGGATCTCCTCCAACGTCTTGTTGATCGGCGCGTCGTGCCGGAGCGTCGCGAGCGTTCGATAGAGCAGCGCGTCCTCGCGGTTCGCGTTGAAGGTCGCTGACAATTTCTCCGCGCCGCGCGGCTTCGCGGTCCACGCTCGCACGTCGGCCGGGATTTTCTCGAGGTGCTCATAAACAGAGAGCACCGCCGCGGCGCCCTTCTCACCCCACCCGTCGAGACCTGGAATGCCGTCCGCCGTGTCGCCAATCAGCGCGAGCAGATCCGGGATGCTCTCCGGCGCGACGCCCTTGTTCTTCCGGACGTGCTCTTCGTTGATCAGCTTCTGCCGGACCGGGTCCACCTGCACGACGCGATCTCCGCGCACGACCTGATTGAGATCCTTGTCCGGGGTGAAGATGCGGACCTGCTCGACTTCGGCCTGATAGCGGATCGCCGCCGAGGCGAGCGCGTCATCCGCCTCGAATTCCTTCATCGACCAGACGGTCACACCGAGCGCGCGCGTCGCCTCTTCCGCGTCGTCGAACTGCGCGAGCAGCTCTGGCGGCACGCCCTCTTCGGTCTTGTACCCGTCGAAGAGATCGTTTCTGAAGCTGCGGATCGGGTTGTCGAACGCGACGGCGATGTGGGTGACCGCCTCGGTGTCGTCGTGCAGCAGCGCGAGCAGCGACGACGCGATCCCGACCGTCGCCTTGAGATCTTTCCCGCCGGGTCCCGAGTGCGACGGGCGCTTGCTGAAGTGCGCCCGGAACAGCTCGTACGTTCCGTCGACGAGGTGGAGCCTGCTCACGCCGCGCCTTTCGTGAGCGCGAGCTGTCCGCACGCGGCGGCGATTTCACGGCCCCGCGGCCAACGAACGAGACACATGAGGCCCTGGTCCGCGACGCGCTTCTGAAACTCGAGCATTCGTTCGCGCGAAGGCGGACGCAGCGGATTGCCGGGCACCGGGTTGTGAGGGATGAGATTCACTCGCGCGTTCACACCTTCCAGGATCTTCGGCAGCCGGTCGGCGTCGTCGTTCGAGTCATTGATCCCGTCGAACATGACGTACTCGATGAAGTGGACGCGTTTGGGGTTCTGCTCGCAGTCCTCTCGCAACAACTCCATCAACGCCGAGATGGGCCAGGTCTTGTTCTGCGGCATGAGGCGCGTGCGCTGCTCGTCCGTGCTCGCGTTCAGAGAGAGCGCGAGGCTCGCCTTGCACTCGCGGAGGAAGCGCTTCATCCCAGGCAGGACGCCGGACGTCGAGACGGTGATCTGCTTCTGCCCGAGCTGGGGCGCGGGCGACTGAGAGAGGATCTCCACCGCGCGCAGCACCTGATCGAGGTTGTCCATCGGCTCGCCCATGCCCATGAACACGACGTTCGTCGCGGGCGCGTCTTCGCGCGCGGCGGCTCTCGCGAGCCGGTACTGCGCCACCATCTCCGCCGCGGTCAGATTCCGTCCGAAGCCGAGCGTCGCCGTCGCGCAGAAGCCGCAGTTGCGCGTGCAGCCCGCCTGACTGGAGATGCAGACCGTGCTGCGGCCGTTCGCTGGGATGAGCACCGTCTCCACCTTCGAGCCGGCGAGGTCGACCAGATACTTCGTCGTTCCGTCTTCGGAGGCGTTGTGCTCGAGGATGGAGAGCTTCGGCAGCTCGCATTCCGCGCGTAGCTTCTCCCACGCCTTCCAGCTCACGGTGTCCACGCGTTCGGGGAGCTCGCTGAGGAGCGGATCCTGCGCGTAGAGCCAGCGGAGTGTCTCGATGGCGCGCGGACGGCTGCCCAGTAGCTCGGCGAGCTCGGACAGCTTCAACCCGGTGAGGACGTGAGGCGTTTCCATCGGTGACGGCGGTGCTGCTACCACAGGGCCGGGGCTCAGGTCGAAGAGCGAGCGAACCCGGCCGCTCCCCATTAACGTCGTTGGAACCATGTCGCTGCGCCTGAAAGTCCTCGAGTCCATCTCGGACGTGAAAGCGGATGAGTGGCGGGCGCTGGTGGGACCTTCGCCGGTGCCCAGCCTCCGCTACGAATGGCTCCGAGCGATGGAGGACTCCGGCAGCGCGACGCTGGAATCCGGCTGGGTGCCGAAGCACTTCACGTTGTGGCGCGGAGCTCAGCTTGTCGGCGCCTCCCCGGCGTACGAGAAACACCACAGCATGGGCGAGTACATCTACGACTTCGCCTGGGCCCACGCAGCGGCGCAGATGCGCGTGCGCTACCACCCGAAACTGCTCGTGGGCGCACCGCTGAGTCCGCTGACCGCGCCGAGATTTCTGAGCGCGCCGGGCGAGGATCCGGACGAGATCCGCCGCGAGCTCTCGAAGCATTTTCTAGAGATGGCGAAGGACGCGGGCTACTCGTCTGTGCACGTGCTGTTTCCGCCCGAGGAGACCGCGGACGTTCTCGAGAAGTCCGGCTGGGCGCACCGGTTCACCATGCAGTACCACTGGCGCAATCCGGGGTACCGCAGCTACGACGATTTTCTCTCCCGGTTCTCGTCGAAGCGGCGCAATCAGCTGAAGCGTGAGCGCGCGGCGGCGGCGGATCAGGGCATCACGATCCGCACGCGGCGCGGAGAGGAGCTTCGGCCGGAGGATGGCGAGCTCGCGTGGAAGCTGTACGAGATCACCAACGAAAAGAACGCGTGGGGAAACATCCAGCTGAACCGCGACTTCTTCCGCCGCGTGTTCGCGACGATGCGCGACTCAGCCGAGGTCGTAGAGGCGGTGAAGGGAAAGAAGGTCGTCGGCGGCGCGTTCAACCTCACCGCGAACAACAAGCTCTACGGCCGTTACTGGGGCTGCTTCGAAGAGCACCCGTTCCTGCACTTCAACGTGTGCATGTACCACTCGATCGCGGAGTGCATCGAGCTAGGGCGAACCGTCTTCGAGCCCGGCGCCGGCGGTGAGCACAAGATCTCGCGAGGGTTCGAGCCCACCGCGATCCACAGCGCGCACCACATCTTTCACCCGAAGTTGGACGCGGCAATCCGGAACTTCCTGGTGAGAGAGCGCGAGCAGGTGGAGGAGGTCGTCACGCAGAGCGCGCAGATCTCCGGGATGAAGCCGTGGGAAGGGCCGAAGTAAAGAAGCTCCCGACCGCGTCGCATCCACGGCGCTGGTCGACTGCGGGAGAACCTGGCGGAAGTAGCGCTGGGCTACGCGGCTCGCTGGGGCATCGCTTCCGAGAGCGCCGCCTCGAACAGGCCAGGCGACATTGAAAGCAGCTTGAGAATGGCACGCCGCAAGCTGGGCCGCTTCGCCACCTCGAGCAGCGATTGCGTGAGCCACGCGTAGCGATCGAACAGCTTCCGGAAGGAGCGCTCGTACTCGTGAAGAGAGTCCACCGTCGCGCCCTGTGCGAGCGCTCTGGGCAAGACGGCTCCGAGTAGCTCGGCGCAGTGAAAGCCGAGCGTGAGTCCCTCGCCGGTGATCGCGTCCACGTACCCTGCCGCGTCTCCGATCAACACGAGCCGATCCGCGACCGGACGGGAGACCCGCTGGAGGAGCGGACCGGCGCCGCGGACTGAGGACGTCATGGTTGCGCCGCGGACCCGACGCTCGAGCTCAGGAAAGCGCGCGAGCAGCTCATCGTACGAGACGCCCTCCGCCCGAATCTTCGACCAGAGAAACGCGATGCCGACGTTCTGCTCGCCCACTGGGGTGACGTACGCCTCGACTCCATCCCCGAAGTGGACCTCCACGAACTCGGACCACGGCTTCACGTGGAAGTGACGGCGCATCCCGAAGCGAGTGCCCGAAGGCGAGTCCACCTCGAGCCCTGCGTACGCCCGGACCCGCGAGTGCAGCCCGTCAGCACCGATGACCAACTTCGCCATGAGAAGCTCTTCGGTCCGGTCGAGAGCGCCCACTCGGCCCTGACCTCCCTGAGGACTCTCTCCGCTATCGCGGACGGGCTCCGGTCGTCCGTTATCACGGAGGGCGCCAGGCTCACTGATTCGTCCGTTATCGCGGATGGTCTCCGCGCGTCCGTCATGGCGGATGCCCTCACTGCCCGCCTGCGGACTCTCGGATCGTCCGCTCTGACGGACATCGTCGAGGTGCTCGTCGCCAGGTGGATGCGCGTTGCGCGATTCGGATCGTCGGACGTGGACGGTCACTCCGTCCGCGCTGCGCTCGACCTTCTGCACGCTCACGCCCTCGCGGAGGACAACGCCCATTTCCCTCGCGCGTACTCGCATCGCACGGCTCAGCGCGAGCCTGCGCACGCCGAGTCCGCCGACACCGGGCAACTTGCCCTCCGCGACGGTGCCGGTCTCACTCACGTAACGAATCCCGACGAACCTCCTGCACTCCGCGGAGGTCAGCTTCTGCAGCACGCCGTTCGCCTCGAGCCAGTGGACACCTGACGGCATCAGCCCTTCGCCGCACGCTTTGTCCACGTCGCCCATCTGCCGCTCCAACACCACGACGCTGACGCCATGTTTGCGTGCTTCGATCGCGGCAGCGAGGCCCACTGGCCCGCCTCCCACGACGATGACGTCGAAGGATTCGCTCACGGCAGCCGCGCGCGCAGAAAGCCGACCGCAGACTTCGCGAGCTCTGCTCC
>JBJMQN010000540.1:0-7640 GCA_045802665.1 Myxococcaceae bacterium
CACCCTGCAGTTCGAGGTGGACGAGCAGAAGCTCAAGGGTGAGATCCAGACGCGCGACGAGAACATCGCCGCGCTGACCGGGGACCTCGAGAAGACGAAGCTCGAGCTCGCCTCGACCATCGAGAACAGCAACGGCCGCATCGCCAAGTGGGAATCCGACTTCAAGCTCCTCTCCGAAGAGCTGGACAAGACGCGCGCTGAGCGCGAGGCGACGGTCCGGGAGCTGGAGAGCAAGCTCGGCGCAGCGGTGGAGCACGGGCAGAGCTCCGACGAGGAGATCGCGCGGCTTCGCCAGGAGCGTCAGGACTACGAGGCGAAGGTCCAGGCGCAGACCGCGGAGCTGGAGAAGGAGCTCGAGGAGAGCCGCGCCAACGCGGAGGATCTCCGCATCCAGCGCGACGGCATCGCCCAGTCGATGACGGACCGGCTCGCGGAGCGCGACGGAAAGATCGCCACGCTCGAGAAGGAGCTGCAGTCCACCATCGCCTCCCACGAGGCGAAAGAGGCCGAGCTCTCCGCGACGATCGAGAAGAACCTCGAGACGATTGGCGAGCTGGAGGGTGAGCTCGAAGCGCAGAAGGCCGCCGGCCAGGATCGCGAAGAAGAGCTGCAGGCGGAGATCGCCGAGCACAAGAACAGCTACGCGACGCTGCAGGACGAGAAGGACAAGCTCGAGCAGGATCTCACCGCGAAGCTGTCCGCCGCGGACGCCAAGATCGCCGAGCTGCTCGGTAACGTCGACGCGCTGGAATCCGAAGTCTCCGATCGCGATGGTCAGATCAAGGACCTGACCGGGCGGCTGGAGACGACGTCCCGCACGCTGCAGGAGACGCAGGGCACGCTGTCGAAGACCGAGGCCACGCTCTCGCAGACGGAGGAGAGCCTCTCCTCCACCCGCGGCGAGCTGGAGGCCACGCAGGCCGAGCTCTCGTCCACGCAGGCGGAGCTCGCAAAGACCACGCAGGAGAAGACGGATCGCGAAGGCGAGCTGCAGAACGCGCGCAACGAGAACCAGCGCGTCTCCGGCATCCTCAAGCAGACCGAAGAGGCGAAGGGCAAGCTCGCCAACGAGCTCGCGGACTCGCAGGCCGCTTACGAAGCGGAGCACGAGGCGCGGCAGCAGCTCATCGCCGAATCGAACGAGCAGATCGCCGAGCTCACCAAGTCTCGCGATCTCTTCCAGAAGAAGCTGGAAGCCACCGAGGACGCGAAGGCGCGGCTCGAGGCGGAGCTCACCGGTCAGATCGGCGATCTGCGCGCGGAGCTGTCCGAGGTCTCGGGCAACTACCAGGCGGAGCAGCAGGCGCACCAGAAGCTTCAGGAGGAGTCCTCCGAGGAGATCGCCGCCGTCACGGGCGAGCTCGTCGACGCGCGCAAGCGGCTCGAGGAGACCTCCGTCGCGCTTGCGGCCACGCAGGCGAATCTTCAGGACGCCAAGCACGCGTTCGACACCGAGCGCGCGAACCACGGCAAGAGCCGCGACGCCGCCGCGAAGGAGAAGGCGAACCTCGAGGCTCAGCTCGCGGAGAGCAAGGACCACGGGCTGGATCTTCAGGAGCAGCTCGCCGCGGTGAAGCAGGAGCTCGGCAACCGCGTGGCGGAGGTGACCCAGCTCACCAGCCAGCTCGCGCACGCCGAAGACACCCGGCACCACCTGGAAGAGCGCATCCAGACGCTCACCGAAGAGGGTCAGCGCCGCGAGGACATCCTCCAGAACGATCTCGCGAACCGGAGCAAAGAGCTCGCGGACACGCAGCGGAAGTACGCGGCGCTGCAGCAGGAGTCCCAGCGGAAGCTGGAGCAGCTCTCCCGCGACGTCACCACCCGCACCGAGGCGCAGAAGCAGCTCGAATCCAAGCTCAAGCTCGCCGGCGACGAGGCGAAGAAGAAGCAGGACGAGCTTACGCAGCGGCTCAACGCGACGGTTGGGGAGCTGGAGGCGCGCAAGGGCGAGCTGCTCGTCAAGACGGACGAGGCGGCCAAGCTCTCCGCGGCGCTGCAGAAGGCGCAGAACGAACGCGAGCAGATCCAGAAGCAGAGCCAGCTGCAGGTCCAGCAGAGCCAGGCGCGAAGCCAGGAGCTGCAGGCGCTGGTGGAGAAGGAGCGCGCGGAGGCCAAGCGCGCGCAGGACGATCTCACCGCCCGGCTGCAGCGCTCCGAGGCGAAGGCCGCGCAGCTCGCCTCCGATGGTCAGGCGAAGGCAGCGGAGTTCGAGACCAAGCTCAAGGATGGCCAGGCGCAGCTGCAGACGCGCGCCCGGAAGATCCAGGAGCTCGAGATGGCGGTGGAGAACGCCCACGCCACCAAGGTCCGCACCGAGAAGGAGCTCCTCACCCGCGTGACCGCGGCCGAGGCGAAGGCGAACGAAGCCAACGCCAAGCTCGCCACCGCGCAGAAGGAGCGGAAGGATCTCGAGGCGCGGCACGTCAAGGAGATGGAGGAGCTCGCCGCGAAGCAGAAGGGCGAGCTCGAGCGCCGCGACGCGATCAAGGCGCAGGAAGTGGCCCGGCTGCAGCAGTCCGTGCAGGAGAAGAGCAAGCAGCTCAAGGTCGTGGAGCTGGAGCTCGCGCGCTACAAGAACAAGCCCGGCGCCGTCGCCAGCAAGCCCGCCGCCGCTCCGTCCGCAGCGACCGCGCCGCACCCGGCGATCGAAGACGATGAGCCGCGCACGATGGTGAACCAGATCCCGGTTCCGGCAGCGCCCGCCGCGGCGCTCAAGCAGACCGCGAACACCGCCGCGCCGAAGGCCGCCGCCGCCAAGCCGGCCGCCAAGTCGCCGGTCACCATCTCCGCCCCGACTCCCAAGAAGTCCGGCCTGCCCATGGCCGGCTCCGAAGAGCCGATGACGGACCGCACCGTCGTCCTCCCCGCCCCCGCAGCGGGAGAGCAGGAAGACGACTGGACCGCGCTCGTGGACGAGCTGGACAAGTAGCCTCCGGCCCTTCCCCAAAGACCAAGCCGTTTGGTAGGTTGCGCACCCTTTCGTACACGGGTGGTCGCATGCGCCGTCTTCTGCTCCTCGCTGTTCTTCCGACCTCGCTCCTGCTGTTCGTGGGCTGCCACGAAACGGTGGTGAAAAAAGGCTTCGACGGCGGCATCAGCTGCGACCTGCACCAGAAGCTCGTCGACGGTGAGTGCGTCTTCGTCTGCGAGCGCGACAGCGACTGCGCCGCGGATCAGGCGTGCGATCTGTTCACCGGCCAGTGCGTGGCGGCGGCGGCCCAGCCCGACTCCGGCGTGATCCAGTTCCCCTGCACCGTGGGCGCGACCCGCTGCAGCGGCGACACCAAGAGCCGCGAGGCGTGCGTGGACGGCGGCGTCTGGCAGACCACCGAGACCTGCCCCCCGAACGGCGGCTTCTGCCAGAACGACACCTGCCTCGCGTGCAAGCCGGGCCTCGCGGCCTGCGACAGCTCCGCGAACAACCTCGTGAACGTGTGCCGCGACGACGGCAGCGGCATCGATCAGGTCACCTGCTCGGGCGCGGGCGTCTGCACCGGCGGCGAGTGCCGCGAGTGCGCGCCCAACACCACGCGCTGCAGCCCGGACGGCAAGACGGTGCAGGTCTGCCAGAAGACCGCGGACCGCACGCTCCAGTGGAAGTGGGCCAACAACGGCGACAGCTTCGACGGGACGTGCATCACGCAGGTGTGCGAGGTGGCCGCGGGGACCGCTCGCTGCAAGGCGCCGGAGTGCTTCCCCGGCACCAGCCAGTGCAAGGACATCGCAACGCAGCAGCTCTGCTCGGACACGGGGGCCTGGACGGACTTCGCCTGCGCGAGCACCCCCGGCTACACCGCCGCTGCCGAGTGCCAGAGCGGCGTCTGCATCGACGAGTGCGTCGAGGCGGCGAACCAGAAGAGCTACTTCGGCTGTGAGTACTGGACGGCGGTCCAGGACAACTCGGTGGACCCGTACTTCAAGGGCGGAACCCAGAGCGGCCAGGGCAACGTCGACTCCGACTTCGCGTTCGTGGTCAGCAACCGGTCCGCCTCCGCGGCGACGGTGAAGGTGGAGCGCTTCGCGAGCGGCCAGGTGCGCACCGTGAAGACGGTCACCGTGCCCAGCAAGGACGATCCGACGACGAAGGGCCTCGTGGTGATCAACGTCCCGTGGCAGTCGCTCGGCGCGGCGTCGGATCAGTTCTCCGTCTCCGGCAAGGCGCGCTACGGCTACCGCCTCACGTCCACGCGGCCCGTCACGGTGTACCAGTTCAACCCGCTGCCGGCGGACAAAGTCTCGGGGACCACCTGCAGCGCGGACACCGATTGCACCGCGGCGGGCGGCGGCCAGTGCCTCGCGCCCGCGGGCGGCGGCGCGAAGAAGTGCAACTACTTCAGCTACTCGAACGACGCCTCGCTGCTGCTCCCGGCGCACATCCTCGGGATGAGCTACGTGGGCATGACCACCGAGCACGTCCGGATCAACAGCAGCCCGGCGGCGAGCTTCTCCAACGCGCACCTGACGATCGTGGGCACGCAGGACAACACCACGGTGACGGTGAAGTCGTCCGCGACCACGCGCGCGGGCACCGGCGTCGCGGCGATGGTGAAGGACGGCACCCAGACCCTGACGCTGCAGAGCTACGAGGTGCTGCAGATCGCCTCGGACCTGCCGTCCGGGAACTCGACGGTGGAGTGCTCCACCAACCCGTTCGATCAGTCCATCAACTGCGTGCTCTTCGGGAGCTGCTCGCAGATCTGCCGCGTGAACAACGACCTCACCGGGACGATCATCACCACCGACAAGCCGGTGGCGGTGTTCGGCGGCTCCAACTGCGCGCTCACCCCGTACAACCAGGCCGCGTGCGATCACATCGAAGAGCAGCTCTTCCCGTTCGTCACCTGGGGCAAGACGTTCGTGGCCGGCCGCACCGCGCCGCTGCGGCTCACCTCCGGCGCGTTCGCCAGCGCGGCCAACGCCGGCCCGGACCACTACAAGATCGTGGCGGGCTGCCCCACCTCCGTCTGCCCCACCGGCACGCTCATCCAGATGAGCCCCGCGCCCACCGCGGCGAACGTGCTCCTGCCGAACAAGTGCGCCACGGGCTCGCTGCAGACCAACGACTGCCACCTGCTGGGCGGCGCGTTCATGGAGTTCAAGAGCAAGGTGAGCTTCACGATCACCGCGGACGAGCCCATTGCCGTAGGCCAGTTCTTCGCCGGCGAAAACGCGACCACCGGCAGCGACACCGCGGCAGAGGGCGATCCTTCGTTCGTGCTCCTGCCTCCGGTGGAGCAGTGGCGGTCCAGCTACACCGTGCTCGCGGCGCCGGGCATCAAGGACAACTACCTCGGCCTCGTGATCGACGGGACGAAGGTCCAGACGGTCACCGTGGACGGCACGGCCGTCACCGGCTTCACCGCGATCAGCGGCACCAACTACAAGGTGAAGAACCACCCGGTGTCCGTCGGCACGCACGTGATCGACGTGACCGCTCAGCCCGGGGTCTCGCCGCTCCCCGGCGTGGGCGTGACGGTCTACGGCTTCGACTCGTACGTGAGCTACGGCTACACGGGCGGGCTGGATCTCAAGTCGCTGGTGTCCGGAATCAACCCGGGCGGCTGAGCGACCGAACACCGGCGCCGCTCATCCGTCAAGGTTGCCTGGCTGGTTGAAACGCACGGTGCGGCGCGGGGTTCGCCTCGAGCTGTCCAGACGCTGACGCTCTCTGCGTAAACCGATCAAACTGCCCGCAAAGCCGGCACGGCCTTACTCCTTTGTGCAGGGGGGAGTTGGGCTTTATGGACGATCGGATTCAACTGGCGGTCACCGTGGGAGATCACTCGCATCCGGAGCTCGCGAGGGGGTTGGAACGCGCGGGGCTGAACGTGCTCACCGCGAAGACGGGGATAAAGGCGCTGGAGCTGCTCAAGGCGCTCGGGTTGCGGTGCGTGGTCGTGCTCACGCGCCTGCTCCCTACGCAGATGGCGATCTCGTTCCTCACGAGGCTTCAGGCCGACTACCCGGACTGCAAGACGCGCTTCCCTGTCCTGGTGGGCGCGGACGAGCGCGGCCGGACCGAGATCCCGGTGGACTGTCCCTGCGTCGTCGGCACGGTCAGCGAGGGCGATCTCAACGCCGTGGAGACCGCCGTCAAAGACGTGATCTGACCCGAATCAGTGATCGATCCGAGTCGCGGCGAATGAGGTCGCGATGACGTGGCTCTGCTCGAACGAGAGCAGCTTCGCGTCCGGGTTCGACGGCGCTTCGCTGTAGAAGAGCTCGCTGCGCTCGGAGGCCACGCCCGCATCGGTGAGGGCATCCACGTAGGCCGCCGCGAGCGACTGGGGCACCTCCCCCAGAGGCTCGCCCTGCCGAAGCCGCATCAGAAGATCCGCGAGCGAAAGCCACGGCGCGGGCAGCTCATGGGCGAGCCCCTGATGCCGCGTGACCAGCGACAGGGCGGCCTTCTCCGGAGCAGACAGCGGGGGCGCTCGCACGCGGACGATGCGTTCGGTCCAGCGCCACAGGAGCGGATGACTCGACGACAGCCGGGGCGCTCCTTCCGGCGCGACACTCGCTGGCTCTTCGCCGAGCTGCCCATGGCCGCTGCGGAACACGAAGCTCAACACGCCATCCGCGGTGAGGTGCCAGGCGGAGGGAGCGGCGCCCTCGCGCAGCACGTCGATCTTCAGCTTGAGCGACGGTGCCGGATCCGCCGCGTCGATCAGCCGAAGCCTGGCGGTGGCGCTCCGGCCCCGGGCGTCCGGCTCGAACTCGGCGAAGAAGGCGGTGAGCGGTTCGGTCACTTGAGCAGGCCGCGCGCGCGCATCACGCGTTCGGCCATCACATCGTAGAGCCGGTCCAGCACAAGGCCCTGCTCCGGGCTCTCCACCAGTGTCACCGCGGCGGCAATCGCCTCCAGCGTGGACATGCCATCGCGGGAGAGCTGCTTCTTCATCCGGAGGCGGTCCGAACGGTTGGGCTGGAGGGTGAGCCGCGGCAGCTTCCTGAGCCTCGGCAGCCGCTGCAGCATCTTGCGCGTCTGAGGCCAGTTGCCATCGAGCACCAGCACCCGGCTCGGAGTCCCGGAGGCTGGAGGTCCGCCCTCGCCTTCCGGGTACAGCACCCACGTCCCATCCGGCGCGACCGCGTCCACGTCCAGCGCGCGGCCGTCGCCGTAGGTGACGATCTCCGAGTTCGGCATCGCGAGGTGGGCGATGCGCGCGGTGTTCGTGGGCTTCAGGGTCTCCAGCGTGTGGCGGAGGATGACGAAGCGCGCGCGGGTCTGCACCGTGGGGATGTCCGGGCACATGCAGATGGGCGTCCGCATGAGGCAACGGAGGCAGCGCCCGGACAGATCCAGCGGCGTGGTCTTGAACATCTGGCGGAAGGCTTCAGGGCCTGACGAGGATCAGCGGCCGGTTGGGTGTGTCCGCCTGAGCGCCGATCCCCTCGATGTACGTGACGTAAGAGGAGATCTGCGCATCGCCGGAGATCACCGGTCCCACGCGCTTGGGCGTGTTGCCGAGGTTGACGACGGGCGAGTTGGCGAGCTTCTGCGCGGGGACGAGGAACCAGCCCTTGCCGCCGCTGATCGCGGACTGCTGCTCGAAGCTGAGCCCCACCGAGTACGGGTAGAGCGGCGTGCCGACCTGACCCGCGGCGAACGCGAGGAGCGCTCGACCGTTGCCGAG
>JBJMQN010000541.1:0-6570 GCA_045802665.1 Myxococcaceae bacterium
AGCTTCTTGAGCAGCGTGGAGTCGAAGTACTGACGTTTGGACTCGCCAAGCTTCTTCTCCACCAACTCTGGCGTCTCGACGTAGCCCACGTACCCGTTCACCAGTGAAACGGGATAGCCGCGCGACGCGTTCTCTAACTGCTCGGCCGCGCCTTCGGTCACCTCCCCCGGAATCGAGATCATCCGCAGCGGCCCGAGCTGAAGTCCCTCGACCGACGCGTTCGCAGGCGCTGAGCGGCACAGAAAATTTCCACCCGCGCGCTGGAAGAATCCCGGCACCAATCGTTTCGCATCGACGCGTGGAAGGGGAACCTCCACGCGAGAGAACGACAGCCGTGGCTCGGCAACCGGGCTGAGGGCGACGGACGAGAGCGCCTTCTCGAGCCGGTCCGCGAAGTTCTGCGCGCGCGTGAGGTGCTCTCCGTCCGCGACGCTGCTCGCATTGCCCACCGCGAGCTGAAGAAACAGCGCGGGCCCGGAGCCCTTCTCCTCCAGCGAGCGCGAGAGGAAGCCGGGGAAGTCCGCGTCCAGCTCGGTCGTTCCGCGTGTCACGTTCGTCGGATGCGCACCGAACAGAATCCACTGCGCCGCGACTCCGCCCGTGCCCGCATCGCCGTTCGCCAACTCCCGGAACACGACGTGAACGAGATCGCCCTTCGGCTTCACCCCTTCGCTTCGATCATCCACCAGCTCCGGAAATTTTCCGGTGCCCGCTTCCATCGTCACCGGCCGCAGCGACTTCGCCGCCTCTTCGATCGCCGACGACGCGCCCGCGACCACCGCGAGCTCGGCGGCGTCGCGGTACGTCCCGGTCCCCGCGATCTCGGAGATGATCCGCGGGTCGTATCCCCCGAACGACGAGTGCGTGTGCGTCGCGCCGATCCAGACTTCATCCAGCTTCAGCGGCTCCAGGCGCTGGCGAATCTTCGAGACGACCGACTCCGGCATGGTGAGCAGATCGACAGACGCAACCGCGACCTTGAGCGAGCCCACCTGCAGCACGGTCGCGCGCGCGTAGAGTGGATGCGCGAGCGTCTTTCCATCCGGGCGGCTCGGCGGATAGCCGGCCATCACGATGGGGAGCGGCGGCGTGAGCTCGACCTTCGCTGCGCCGAGTTGAAGCGCGCCCTGCGCTGACGCGGCACCTTTGGTCGTCGCGGGCCCCTTCGAAGGCGCGTCGCACCAATCCATCGACGCGAGCGCGTATGCGCCACCAAGCGAAAGCAGAAGCGCAGGTCCAAGCGCGCGGATGTAGCGCCGAATCGCCAAGCGGCTGCGGACCCTACATCGTCGCACCGGGGATGCCGAAGTAATCGCGCTCGCCCGTTGTTACGAGGGTCCTTCCACGAGATAAGGGCGAGCCATGTGCGGCGTTTTCGGAATCTACGGTCATGAGGAAGCAGCCAACCTGACGTACCTCGGGTTGCACGCCCTTCAGCACCGCGGGCAGGAGAGCGCAGGCATCGTCGCCTCCAATGCAGGCGAGCTTCGCGCGCACCGCGAGATGGGTCTCGTCGCGGACATCTTCACCGCGGAGACGATCGCGAAACTGCCGGGCAGCGCGGCGATAGGTCACGTGCGGTACTCGACGGCGGGAGGCTCGCAGCTCAAGAACGCGCAGCCGCTGAACGTGGAGTACGCGGGCGGACCGCTCGCCGTGGCGCACAACGGAAATCTCACGAATGCGCAGGCGGTGCGCGACGAGCTCGAAGGCGACGGCGCGATCTTCCAGTGCGATTCGGACACGGAAGTTCTCATTCACCTCATCGCGCGCTCCAGGCAGCCCACCTTCGAAGCCCGAGCGGTCGAGGCCCTCAAGCGCGTGCAGGGCGCCTTCAGCATCGTCTTCCTCACGAAAGAAAAGCTGGTCGCGGTGCGGGATCCGTACGGCTTCCGTCCGCTCGTGCTGGGGCGGCTGCGCAACAGCTACGTGCTCGCGTCCGAGACGACGGCGCTGGATTTGATCGAAGCGGAGTTCATCCGCGAGATCGATCCCGGCGAGATGGTCGTGATCGACTCCGAGGGACTCCGCAGCGAGTTCCCGTTCCGGGCCCCACGCCTCGGCCGCTGCATCTTCGAGCACGTCTACTTCGCGAAGCCGGACTCCACGCTGTTCGGCGAGTCGGTTTACGAAGTGCGGAAGAAGCTCGGCAGGCAGCTCGCAAAGGAGCAGCCCGCGCAGGCGGATCTCGTCATCGCGGTGCCGGACTCGGGAGTGCCGGCGGCGATCGGCTTCTCGCAGGCGTCGGGGATTCCGTACGACGTGGGCCTCATCCGCAGCCACTACGTCGGCCGCACGTTCATCGAGCCGCAGCAGTCCATTCGTCACTTCGGCGTGAAGTTGAAGCTGTCCGCGGTGCGCCAGGTGCTGAAGGGCAAGCGCGTGGTCGTCGTGGACGATTCGATCGTGCGCGGAACCACGAGCCGGAAGATCGTGAAGATGCTGAAGGCGTGCGGAGCGACGGAAGTGCACCTCCGCATCTCCAGCCCTCCCACGAGCTGGCCCTGCTACTACGGCATCGACACGCCGAGCCGGCAGGAGCTGATCGCGTCGAGTCACTCGGTGGAGGAGATCGCGCGCTACGTGACGGCGGATTCGCTCGGGTATCTGACGCCCGAGGGATTGGGCTCCGCGGTGAACGATCCCGAGAGCAAGACGTACTGCACCGCGTGCTTCACCGGGAACTACCTGACCGAGCTGTTCGCACCGAGCAGGGCCCCGAAGCTGATCGCGGTCTGACGCTCACGTCTTCAGCAGCGCACCGCTCTGATCAAAGTTGAGCGTCACCTCGCCGACCGTGAGCGTCGACGCCTGTTTCGTTCCCGCAGGCGTCTTCCACCAGCCCGACACCATCGGCGGTTTGCTTCGATCGATCAGCGTCGTGTCGAACTTGAACGTGAGCCGCTCGCCGTCCGCTTCGATCACCGCGAGCGCAGCACCGACGAAGACGAACTTTCCCTCGCTGGGACGCTCCTCCAGGTCTGATCGCATGAAGCGCGTCCGGAACAATTCTTCCGAACGAGCTGCCGCCGCCTTCCACGATGGAGAATCCGCTGCCTTGACGAGCACCGGCGCTGAGTCACCCAGCTGCGTCGCTGCGGCTGCGAATGCACCGGCGAGAAACTGAATCGCGATCCGAAGTTGTTCCACGCTCTCGCCGGGACGGAAGTCGCTCGCGGCGAAGCCGAGGTCCTTCGCGTTCGGCCATGCCGGGTCCTTCCACGGGGCTTTCATCGCGAACTCGCGTCCATCGCGCTCCACCCGCATCCGAAGCTGGTCGCCGGTGCCGCCCATGCACCAGAGCTCGACGGACAGAGTCGGCTCCGCGGGAACGACCCGTTCGGCCCGCACGAAAACGTAACCGGGCCGCAAACTCGGCGGGCGCGCGCCAGGCGTGAACCCGAGCGGCGCGAGGAGCGAGAGAAAGTCCCGTTCGAAGCCCTCGTGCAGTGCTCGGGACACTGGCGATTGCGCCGTCATTCCGGAATCGCGCGGCCTTCCACGAAATCGCTCAGGTCACTCGGCAGCGGGCTCTCCACCACGAGCTGCTTGCGCGTCATCGGATGCGGAAACTCGATCCTCGCCGCATGGAGCGCGTGACGCGGCAGGCGCAATTTCGTCCAAGCCTCGTCCTCGAGGCAGTGCTTGCTGAACCGGTCGAAGTAGCCGTGGTCCGGGCCGTACATCTTGTCGCCCACGATCGGAAAGCCCGCCTCGTGAAGATGAATCCGGATCTGATGTTGCCGCCCTGTTTCCGGATGCGCTCTCAGCACCGCGAACTTCGCGCCATCGCGTTCGAACCGCTTCTCGACCTTGAACCGCGTCCGGGACGGCTTCCCCACTTCACGATCAATCCGCACCGCGATCCGGATCAACTCGGTGCCTTCCGCGATGGGCGCGTCCACGACGAACTCGTCTTCCGGCGAGCCCTCGCACACCGCGAGGTACTCCTTCTCCACATCGCGACCCATGAACATCCGCATCAGCCGCCGCGACGCTTCGGTCGATCGCGCGCAGACCACGATGCCTGAGGTTTCGCGGTCCAACCGGTGCGCAGGATCCGCCTGAAAGCCTTCGCCGTACTTCTCGCGGATGAGCGTCGTCAGCGTGCCTTTGTGGTACCGGGCGGTTGGGTGGATCGGCAGTCCGGCGGGCTTGTCGAAGACGATCAGATCGTCATCGCGGAACAGCTCCGGAATCTCGGTGGGCGTCTCGGGCTCGTCGTACGCGCGACGTCGCAGCTTGAACGTGAGGCCGCGCTTCACCAGCGTGGACGGCTTCAGCTTCCGGTCGCAGATGAGGTCGCGTTCGATGATCTGCTGCACGCGCGATCGCGACAGGCGCCGGATTTTCTCGCAGAGGTATTTGTCCAGCCGCCAGCCGTCGTAGTTCGGCTCGACGGTGAAGGTGATTTCGACGAACTCTGGCGAGACCTGCTCGGACACGCTGGGTTCTCTAACATGCTTACGGAGGAGCCGACCTCCCGCTATGGTCGCGCCCCGATGAACCGCACGCTCGCTCTGCTGACGTCCGTTGTTCTCGTCTCCTCACCCGCACTCGCGCAGAAGCGTCTCGCCGTGATCGAGATGCTGACGCCGCCCACGATGACCGGGCTCGGCGCGCAGGTGACGCAGAACGTGATCACCACCGCCGAGAAGCAGGGCTACACGGTGAATGCGCCGGAGAAAGTCCGGACGCAGCTCGGCGACAAGCAGTACCAGGAGCTGCAGCAGTGCAACGGCAAGCCCGCGTGCGTGAGCGCGAAGATGCAGGGCGTGGTCGCGGATCGCGTGGTGGTGGGGTCTCTCGATCGCGACGAGAAGAATTACCTCGTGAAGCTGTGGCTCATCGATCTCACGACGGGCGAGCTGATCTCGGATGTGGATCGCTCCATCCTGATCGCCTCGCGCCGCCTGAGCCAGGACGTGAACGACGCCGTGCCCGGACTGCTTCGAGGCGAGAAGGAAGCGCGCGGCAAGAAGCGAATCACCGCCGACACCAAAGGCGTGAGCATCACGATCGACGGTGAACCGATGGGCAAGACGCCGCAGCTCGTGGAGCTCAAGCCCGGCAAGCACGAGCTGAAAGCCGAGAAGAAAGCGTTCTACCCCGTCGAGCGCTACATCACCGTCGCGGCCGGCGAGACCACCGACGAAGAGCTGCGGATGGTGAAGATCCCGGGACAAGTGGCGGAAGACGAAGTCGTCCCCGCGCTCCCGCAACCAGAAGTCGCGCAGGCCACGAAGCCCTCCGGAGGAATCCCGGACGCGGCCATCGGCCTCGGAGGAGCAGCGCTGGTGCTCGCGGGCGGCGGACTCGGCTTCGCGCTCGACGCGCAGAAGGCGATCGACGCTCAGGGCGACGCGTACAAGAACACGCGGCAATACACCGACGACAAGGCGCTCACGACCGGGCTCTTCATCGGAGCAGGAGCGGCAGCACTCGGCGCGGTCATCGTCGGCCTCGTCGTGGACGGAGATCACCCCGTGCAGGCCGCGCCCGCCACGACGCCCGGCGGCGGCGGTGGTGTGGTGCTGAGCGGGAAGTTCTAGCGCCCGTCAGCCCAGGAACTTCTCGTAAACATCCGCGATCCGAACCGCGGCGCGTCCATCCCAGAGGTCCGGAATCCGCCCGGCCTTCCCCTGCCCTTCGAGCACCTTCGTCGCCTCGAGCTTGATCGCGACCGGATCCGTCCCGACGAGGATGTTGGTGCCGACGGTGATGGTGACGGGGCGCTCGGTGTTCTCGCGCAGCGTGAGACACGGCACGCCCAGCGCGGTGCTCTCCTCCTGCAGCCCGCCCGAATCCGTGAGGATGATCTTCGCCTGCGAGGTGAGCGACAGGAACTCGAGGTAGCCCATCGGCTCCACGAGGCGGATGTCGGGGTACTCGGACAGCAGCCCGGACAGGCCCTTCTCCTGGATCATCTTTCGGGTGCGCGGATGCACCGGGAAGATCACCGGGATGTTCCGCGACACGTGTCCGAGCGCATCCAGGAGCCCGCCCAGCGTCTCCGGATCATCCACGTTCGCCGGCCGATGCAGCGTGCAGACCGCGTAACGCTGCGGCTCCAGCTTCAGCTCGCGCAGGGTGTTCAGCTTCAGCGCCTGCTCCCGGGACTGAAGCAGCGAGTCGATCATCACGTTGCCCACGAAGTGGATCCGCTTCTGATCAACGCCCTCCTTGAGGAGGTTCTCGTCGCCATCCGTCGAAGGCGTCAGCAGCAGATCCGCGAGCCTGTCCACGACCACGCGGTTCACCTCTTCCGGCATCGCGCGATCGAAGCTGCGCAGCCCTGCCTCCACGTGCGCGAGCGGAATCTGCAGCTTCGCCGCCACCAGCGCCGCGGCGAGCGTCGAGTTCACATCGCCGACGACCGAGACCAGATCCGGCCTTTGCGCAGTGAAGAGCCGTTCGAGCTCCACCATCACCTTCGCGGTCTGCTCCGCGTGGGAACCGGAGCCGACGCCGAGCGCGATGTCCGGCCGCGGCAGCCCGAGGTCCGCGAAGAACACGTCGCTCATGGTCGGGTCGTAGTGCTGCCCGGTGTGCACCAGCTTCAGGTCGAGC
>JBJMQN010000542.1:0-3819 GCA_045802665.1 Myxococcaceae bacterium
CATCGAAGCCCTTGCGTCCCGCTCGACCGGCGACCTGCTTGAAGTCGCGCACGGTGAGGATTCCGGTCTTCTCTCCGTCGTACTTGCAGAGCTGCGTGAAGAGCACGGTGCGAATGGGAATGTTCACGCCCACCCCCAGCGTGTCCGTGCCGCTCACGACCTTCAGCAACCCCTGCTGCGCGAGCTTCTCCACCAGCAGCCGGTACTTGGGCAGCAGCCCCGCGTGATGCAGCCCGACGCCGTGCTTCAGAAAGCGCTGCAGATCCTTCCCGAACGGCGTGTCGAACTTCGCGCCCTCCAGCGGCTTCGCGATCTCCGCCTTCTCCTCCTTCGAAGAGAAGTTCACCGACATGAGGTTCTGCGCCTGCTCCGCCGCCGCGCGCTGCGTGAAGTTGACGAGGTAGATGGGATACCGCTTGAGCGCGATGCCCCGTTCGATCGTCTCGTGGAGCGGCGTCTCCGCGTAGTCGAAGTGCAGGGGCACCGGCCGGTCCGTGGAGTGAATGCGCGCGGTCTCGCGCCCCGTCAGCGCCTTCAGCCCCTCTTCGACCTTCGTCGTGTCCCCGAGCGTCGCGGACATGAGCAGGAACGTCGCCTTCTCCAGCAGCAGCAGCGGGATCTGCCAGCTCGTCCCACGCTCCTTGTCGCCGTAGTAGTGGAACTCGTCCATCAC
This sequence comes from Myxococcaceae bacterium, assembly GCA_045802665.1. GTDB lineage: Bacteria > Myxococcota > Myxococcia > Myxococcales > Myxococcaceae > JBJMQN01. Next base: position 674 of record JBJMQN010000542.1, read on the forward strand.
CACGTAGTCCGCGGCGAGTGACGCGTCCCTGAGCGCGAGGTTGCTCAGGATCTCCGCGGTGCAGACGATGATCGGCGCGTCCCGGTTGATCGTCGCATCGCCGGTGACCATGCCCACGCGCTCGGGGCCGAACGCATCGCAGAGCTGGAAGAACTTCTCGTTCACCAGCGCCTTGATGGGGCAGGTGTAGAAGGAGCGCTTCCGCTCCGCCATCGCCTTGAAGTGCAGCGCGAACGCCACCAGAGACTTTCCGGAGCCCGTGGGCGTGCTCAGCACCAGGTGCTTGCCCCCGAGCAATTCCAGGATCGCCTCCTCCTGCGCGGGATAGAGCGTGAGCCCCTTGTCGGCCGCGTAGCCCACGAAGCGCGAGAGCACCTCGTCCGGGGAGAGCGGCGCGTCTCCCTCTCTGGGGAGCAGGTCGGCGAGCGAGGCAGGCATCGGCACCCGCCCTATACACCGTCGCTCGACTGACAACGGTCATTGAAATCGGCGCTGCACCCGGATAGTTACCCGGAGAGATATATGGGACCCCATACAAACGGAGGCGCAAAGCGAGTGCTCGACGACATCCGACGCATCGTTCAATCCCTCCGCGAATCCGCTCGCGCCGTCGAGTCCGACCACGGCGTCTCGGGCGCCCAGCTCTTCGTGCTGCAGAAGCTGGAGGAGGGCGGGCCGGCCACCGTGGGCGAGCTCGCGGAGCGGACGCTGACTCACCAGAGCTCCGTCTCCGTCGTCGTGGGGAGGCTGGAGAAGGCCGGGCTCGTGAAGCGCCGCCCGTCCAAAGAAGACCGCCGCGCCGTCATGGTCACGCTGACGCCGAAGGGAAAATCCCTCGCCACGAAGGCGCCGGATCCCGCGCAGCTTCGGTTGCTCGAAGCGGTCAACTCACTTTCGCCGAGCGATCAGAAGAAGCTCGCGGCGCTGCTCGACCGGGTGGTCGAGACGATGGGGCTCCCCCAGCGAGCGCCGCCCCCCATGTTCTTCGAGGAGAAACGACGTTGAGCAGCGATCCAGATTCCGCCGCGGCACAGACCGCGAGCAACGCGCTACCGGTGGCGCCTTCCATCGGGCCCGCGCTGCGCGACGCGCACATGCCGATGATGTCCCCCACGGTGGACAAGCGCACGCTGTACCTGTCCGGGCTCGGCATTGGTCTGGGGATGGCGGCGGCGCTCATCGCGCAGCTCCTCACCCGGTCCATCTACTTCGTGACGAACCTCGCGTTCTTTCACCGCATCTCGCTGCAGCCGGCTGCGCCGCACGAGGCTCATCTCGGCTGGTGGATCATCTTCTTGCCCGCGATCGGCGGGATCATCGTCGGCCTCATGGCGCGCTACGGCAGCAAGGCGATCCGCGGTCACGGCATCCCTGAGGCGATGGAGCAGGTGCTCACCAACGAGAGCCGGATTCCACCGCGCATCACGTTCCTGAAGCCGCTCTCGGCGGCGATCGCCATCGGCACCGGCGGACCGTTCGGCGCGGAGGGGCCGATCATCGCGACGGGCGGCGCGTTGGGCTCGCTCATCGGGCAGCTGCTCCCCGTCAGCGCCTCCGAACGAAAGACGCTCCTCGCGGCGGGCGCTGCGGCGGGCATGGCGGCGACGTTCGGCTCGCCCGTGTCTGCGGTGCTGCTCGCGGTGGAGCTGCTCCTGTTCGAGTTCCGCCCGCGCTCATTCATCCCGGTGGCGCTGGCGGCCTCCGCTGCGACGGCGATGCGGTTTGCCCTCGTCGGGACCGCGCCCGCGTTCGTGATTCCTGAGCTCGCGAACGTGCCCGGTCCCGCGGTCGCCGGCTACCTCGTGGAAGGCCTCATCTTCGGCGTCATCGCCGCTGTCGTAACGCGAGCGGTGTACGCGATCGAAGACGGCTTCGAGAAGCTTCCCATCCACTGGATGTGGTGGCCGGCCCTGGGCGGCCTCGTCGTCGGCGCGTGCGGTCTCATCGCCCCGCGCACGTTGGGCGTCGGCTACGACAACATCGAGAACCTGCTCGCGGGAAGCTGGACGCCGTCGTTCATCGCGATGCTCTGTCTGTTCAAGTTCATCTCCTGGTCCATCTCGCTGGGGAGCGGGACCTCCGGAGGAACGCTGGCGCCGTTGTTCACGATCGGCGGAGCGCTGGGGGCGCTGTTCGGAGCAGCGGTGGCGCTCGTCCTCCCGAAGCTCGGCGTCGAACCCCGAGTGGCCGCGCTCGTCGGAATGGCCGCCATCTTCGCGGGCGCCTCACGTGCGCTCCTCGCCTCCGTCGTCTTCGCCTTCGAGACCACGCGTCAGCCGATGGGCCTGTTGCCGCTCCTCGCCGGATGCACCGCCGCGTTCATGGTCACCAGCATGATTCAGCGCCACTCGATCATGACGGAGAAGATCGCGCGCCGGGGCGTCCGGGTGATCGGCGAGTACGCGGCGGATGTGCTGGCGCGAATGAACGCGAAGGCGGTGGCGACGTCGAACGTCCTCACGCTCAAGGCGGGTGACACGGTGCTGCAGGCGCGGGAATGGCTGGGCACGCACTCGGCGCATCAGGCGTTTCCGGTCGTGGATGAGCACAACCACGTGGTGGGTGTCCTCACGAGGCGCGATCTCGCGAAGGAGCTTCCTGACACGAGCGTCACGCTCAAATCGATCATCGTCCGTCAGCCCGTCGTCGTCTTCGACAACGAGTCACTGCGCGACGCGGCCGATCGAATGGCGCGCGAGAAGGTCGGACGGCTGCCCGTCCTCTCCGGCGCGACCGGAAAGCTCGTGGGCATCGTCACGCGCAGCGATCTGGTGCACGCACGGGGAATGCACGCCGACGCGGGGTGACCACGGTCGACGGTCGGTTGCGCAACTTCGTTCCGTACTCGGGCGCCGTCTGCTAATTCGCGCGCCCCTATGCACAAATTCCTCGCAGCCGTCTCCGTCGTCGTCCTCGCCGCCGCTTGTGCGACGCCCCCGAAGCCGGCTCCTGTCGCCGAGAAAAAGCCGGAGCCCACCGCCGAGCAGCAGAAGATCCAGAACCTGAGCTACTTCGACGTGGCGGTCTGTGATCCCACGCCGAAGAAGCTCAGCCCTCCGCTCACGGATGAAGCGATCGTGGGGGCGCTGCTCTATGCGCAGCCGCACGTGCTCGAGTGTGTCGTGGATTCGAAGAACCGCGGCGAG
>JBJMQN010000543.1:0-3398 GCA_045802665.1 Myxococcaceae bacterium
ACGAGTCGCCGCTCGTCGGCACCGGCATCGAGGGCATCGTCGCCCGCGACTCCGGCGTGACGGTCGTCGCCAAGCGTGACGGCATCATCGAAGCGGTCGACGCCTCGCGCATCGTCGTGAAGGCGGAAGTCCCGGCCGCGTTCTCCGACGTCGCGTCCGAAGTCGACATCTACAACCTGCTCAAGTACCAGCGCTCCAACCAGAACACGTGCCTCAACCAGAAGCCGATCGTGAAGAAGGGCGACCGGGTGAAGAAGGGTGACGTGATCGCGGACGGTCCTGCGTGCGAGACCGGCGAGCTGGCGTTGGGCGCGAACATCGTCGTCGCGTTCATGCCGTGGCAGGGCTACAACTTCGAAGACTCGATCCTGATGTCCGAGCGGATCAACAAGGAAGACATCTTCACTTCGATTCACATCGAAGAGTTCGAGTGCATCGCTCGCGACACCAAGCTCGGCAAGGAAGAGATCACCCGCGACATCCCGAACGTGGGCGAAGAGGCCCTCAAGGACCTCGACGAGTCCGGCATCATCCGGATCGGCGCCGAGGTGAAGCCGGGTGACGTCCTCGTCGGCAAGATCACGCCGAAGGGCGAGACCCAGCTCTCCCCTGAAGAGAAGCTCCTCCGAGCGATCTTCGGCGAGAAGGCCGGCGATGTCCGCGACAGCTCCCTGCGCGTTCCGCCGGGCGTCATGGGCACGGTCATCTCCGCCAAGGTCTTCTCCCGGAAAGGCGTGGAGAAGGACGAACGCGCCAAGCAGATCGAGTCGATGGACGAGGCCAAGCTCCTCAAGGACCAGAACGACGAGATCAAGATCATCCAGGACTCGGCCATGCGCCGCATCCGCCGGATGCTCACGGGCAAGGAAGCCGACGGAAAGCTCGTCGACGACAAGGGCAAGGTCCTTCTCAAGAAGGGCGACAAGCTCAACGACGAGCTGCTCGATCAGGTCCCGTACAAGTACTGGAGCGAGATCACGATCGGTGACGCGACCGACCAGAAGGTCCGCGACATCCTCAAGAACCTCGAGGAGACCATCGAAGCGGTGAAGCTCGCCTTCGGCGAGAAGATCGCGCGCATCAAGAAGGGCGACGAGCTGCCCCCCGGCGTCATCAAGATGGTCAAGGTCTACGTCGCCATCAAGCGCAAGCTGATGGTGGGCGACAAGATGGCCGGCCGCCACGGAAACAAGGGCGTCATCTCGCGCATCCACCCGGAAGAGGACATGCCGTTCCTCGAGGACGGGCGTCCGGTGGACGTGGTCCTGAACCCGCTGGGCGTTCCGTCCCGCATGAACATCGGGCAGATCCTCGAGGTTCATCTCGGCTGGGCCGCGCGCGGCGTGGGCGAGAAGATCCAGCGGTTCATCGAAGAGAACTACAGCCCGGACAAGCTCCGCACCCAGCTCAAGAAGGTCTACGACGAGCCTGTGTTCGGGGAGTTCGTGGATGGCCTTCCGGACAAGGAAGTCATCACGCTCTGCCAGAAGCTCAAGCGTGGCATCCACGTGGCGACGCCGGTGTTCGACGGCGCCCGTGAGATGGAGATCACCAATCTGCTCACCGAGGGCGAGCTGCCCACGTCCGGCCAGATGGTGCTCTTCGACGGCCGCACCGGCGAGGCGTTCGATCAGAACGTGACCGTGGGCGTGATGTACATGCTCAAGCTCCACCACCTGGTGGACGAGAAGATCCACGCACGCTCCATCGGGCCCTACTCGCTGGTCACCCAGCAGCCGCTGGGCGGCAAGGCGCAGTTCGGCGGTCAGCGACTCGGCGAGATGGAAGTGTGGGCGATGGAGGCCTACGGCGCCGCGTACACCCTGCAGGAGTTCCTCACCGTGAAGTCCGACGACGTCGTCGGCCGCACGCGGATGTACGAGGCGATCGTCAAGGGTGACAACACGCTGGAGTCCGGTCTGCCCGAGTCCTTCAACGTGCTCCTCAAGGAGCTCCAGGCCCTCGGGCTCGACGTGGAGCTGCTCGAGCACGCGCCCCCGGAGCGTCAGCGCAGCTTCGGCGGCGGTGGCGACATGGGCGGCGGCGGTGGCGACGACGAGGAAGGCAAGACGGGGACCGAGGCGTAAAGCCTATTCCCCAACGCGCGTGAGCAGTCGGCGGAGTGATTCACCGCCGCCGCCTGCTCCTCCGCTGCGTCATCCAAGTTCGACTCTTTCGAAAAACCTTTTTTGAAGCACCTGGAGCAACCGTGAAGGACATCTTCAATTTCTTCGAGAAGCCGAAGGACCCGCTCTCTTTCCAGGCGATCCGCATCGCAGTCGCGTCGCCGGACAAGATCCGGCAGTGGTCTCACGGCGAGGTGAAGAAGCCGGAGACGATCAACTACCGAACCTTCAAGCCTGAGCGTGATGGCCTGTTCTGCGCGCGCATCTTCGGGCCGGTGAAGGACTACGAGTGCAACTGCGGCAAGTACAAGCGCATGAAGCACCGCGGGGTCGTCTGCGAGAAGTGCGGCGTGGAGGTCATTCAGTCCAAGGTCCGCCGCGAGCGCCTGGGCCACATCACGCTGGCCACGCCCGTCGCGCACATCTGGTTCATGAAGAGCCTGCCGTCACGCATCGGCAACCTGCTCGACATGACGCTCAAGGATCTGGAGAAGGTCCTCTACTGCGAGAGCTACATCGTCATCGATCCGAAGAGCACGCCGCTGACCAAGGGCGAGCTCATCTCGGAAGAGAAGATGCACCGGCTCTTCCAGGAGCACGGTGAGGACAGCTTCCTCGCCGGCATGGGCGGTGAGGCCGTGCGCGAGATGCTGAAGAGCATGGACGTGCACAAGATGGCCGAGGAGCTCCGCAAGGACATGCGCGAGACCACCTCCGAGGCGAAGCGGAAGAAGTTCGCCAAGCGCCTGAAGGTCACCGAGGCCTTCCGCAGCTCCGGCAACAAGCCCGAGTGGATGATGATGGACGTGATCCCGGTCATCCCGCCGGATCTCCGCCCGCTCGTTCCGCTGGACGGCGGCCGCTTCGCGACCTCCGATCTCAACGATCTCTACCGCCGCGTGATCAACCGGAACAACCGCCTCAAGCGGCTCCAGGAGCTCAACGCGCCGGACATCATCATCCGCAACGAGAAGCGGATGCTGCAGGAGGCCGTGGACGCGCTGTTCGACAACGGCCGCCGCGGCAAGACCATCACCGGCCCGAACAAGCGGCCGCTGAAGTCGCTCTCGGACATGCTGAAGGGCAAGCAGGGCCGGTTCCGTCAGAACCTGCTCGGCAAGCGCGTGGACTACTCGGGCCGCTCGGTGATCGTCGCCGGTCCGACGCTGAAGCTGCACCAGTGCGGCCTGCCGAAGCTGATGGCACTCGAGCTCTTCAAGCCGTTCATCATGAGCCGGCTCGTCGAGCGGAAGTCCGTCCAGAACATCAAGG